>NZ_JCAFYN010000030.1:0-48414 GCF_059374735.1 Enterococcus sp. GPZ-007
ATTATTAAATTCATAATACCATAAAACATCAATTTGCCAGCATTTATGCTCAGCAGTTGTTTATGAGTTTTTTTTAATGTAAACTAGCTAGTAAATACATTATGCAGGAGGACACCAATGATCCCAGTGTTTGGCGAAAAGGAAGCCGAAAAAAACTATCAAGCACGTTATGCAGCTTACGCAATTTTAATGAATGATGAGGAAAAAATTGCGCTAGTCCAAGCTCCTAATGGTGCATACTTTTTACCTGGCGGAGAAATCGAAGGAAATGAAACAAAAGAAGAGGCGATAGAGCGTGAAATGCTGGAAGAGTTAGGCTTTGAAGTTGTTTTGTCAGAGTATTTAGGACAAGCAGATGAATATTTCTATTCCCGTCATCGGGCGACTTTCTTTTATAATCCGGGCTATTTTTATTCTACAAAAAGCTGGGAAAAAGTTTCTGAACCATTAGAAGAGGGCAACAATAGCAGCTGGGAACCGCCAGCACAGGCGATTGAATTATTGAAACGTGGCAGTCATAAGTGGGCCGTAGAAGAATGGCTAAAGAAAAAACTTTCTGAGTGATCAGAAAGTTTTTTTGCTTATTTTACTAGCGCACCATTGTGAATATGTTTGGCAAATGCTTGATAATAATCATCGAACAAATCTGAATTCCTACTATCCAACTGCGTCATCTCTTTCGGATAATAGAAGCGGATGTCGCCTTGACCTTGTCCAGTCAGCGCTGAAACCAGCTGGCTAGCCTTAGAAAGTTCGATTAATGAACCGTCTTTTTGCATTAATTCGATTTGTGTTCGGTGACTGCCTTTTTCTGGGTGATAAAGGTCATATGGCAAGTCGTAACTGGAATTAATTGCTGTGTAGTAACGTGGATTGAATCCAGCTTTTTCAACTAAGTCTTTCATTTCAAGCAGCAGCGGATTATCACTAGAATCGACCGTGATAGATTTTAACGGTTTGCGATTTAAAAAGCGGTAGGCTAGGTCACTTAAAATCAGGTCCTGTTCATCAATCCATTGGGCAAAGTACGTATTCAATACCCCGTCATCCAATTTTAAATAGTCCTCTAATGAAAAATCTTCTTTCAAAAAAGGTATTAAGAATTGTGAATGAAGAGAGAAAATTTCCGCATCTTCTTGATATAATTCGTGTGCACGATCTAAAAGATGTTCTAGTAACACTTCCATTCCACGAGAAACTGAATGGAAATAAACTTGGACATACATTTGATAACGACTGACAATGTAATCTTCCACAGCGTGCATCCCATTCATAGAGAAGGCAATTCCGCCTTCATAAGGACGGATCACACGTAAGATTCTTGTTAAGTCGAAAGTACCATATTCAGTACCGGTATAATAGGCATCACGCAGCAAATAATCCATCCGATCTGCATCAATCTGACTGGAGATCATCTGCACCACCTGCGGATTCTCGAAGGTTTTAGTAATAACGCTAGCAACTTTTTCTGGGAAGCCTTCTTCGACATTGTTTAAGATCTGAAATACCTCAGTTTCCGGGGATGTAATGATCGCAACGGTCAAGGCTTCATGATCTGTATGAAAAATATGTTCGAAGGTATGGGAATAGGGACCATGACCAACATCGTGAAGCAATGCCGCACACAAGGCGACTAGGCGATAGGAGTCATCCCACCCGTCTTTGCCGTACTTTTCCTGAGAGTAGTTTCGTTGAAAAATATCGCAAATTCGCCGAGTAATATCGTAGACGCCTAACGAATGAGAAAAACGGCTGTGTTCTGCACCATGAAAAGTATAAGAGGTTGTGCCGAGTTGTTTGATTCGCCGCAAACGTTGAACTTCTTTTGAGTTGATCAAATCTAAAATGACCTGATGTTGGACATGGATATAGTTATGGACTGGATCGCGAAAAACTTTTTCCAGTGGGAGCATTTGGTATTTATAAGTCATTTAGTACCTCCTGAATAATCGCGTTGCGCTGCTGCATATTTTGAATGCGACGCTGATATTCTTCTAATTGATAGAAACTTGCTAAAGCATCTGTTTGGTCACGATGAGACATCGCCAGTAATAACTGCTGTTTAACAGAATCGATTGAAACGTCGAAGGGTGCAATATCATCTAGTGTTGTCATACTAGCAGGATTAACTGGAGGATAGTTGACGCCAAACTGATCCTTCAAACCTTCTTCATAGTAGGAACGAATAACCTCTCCACGAAGCGTTTGATCGCCGTTGACACTAAGATACATCATGATCGCCACACCTTCTTTGACTCGTCGCTGGGCAATACCGGCGATTTTTTTTCCATTTATTGAGAGATCGTATTTCCCTGGACAGTAAGAATCGGCGACTTCGCCAACATCGATGCCTAACTTGCCAAAACTAGTTTGCTCTATCCAGTCTACCATTGCTTGATAACCATCATCGATTGATAATGAAGAGATCGTCTCTTTGGGAAGAATCAACGATACGTTTAATACTCCTTCATCACTGATCACACCTAAGCCGCCAGCATTACGTAAAAGAAGCTCATATTCTCTCTTATGAACAGTTCTTAGGGCTTCCTTAAAATAGTTGACACGACTATCCTTCATTCCCAAGATCAAGGTTTTAGGCAATTGCCAAAAATGGATGATCGGCTGATCCTGATCACCGCTAAACTCTGTCAGCACATCCGTCAAGGCAAAAGGATTGAATAAGTCGTTTTTTGGGAGCATCTCTTGATCAAAAAGCAATGCTTCTTTCATCTAATCTTCCTCTCGTTCCGTGTATTCCCTACTATTATAAACAAAAATACGGAAAGTAAGTAATCATGTAGCTCAAAAAGCAGAAGTAGTTGACAAAAAAAGTAAAAGCGACAAAAATAAATAGTGGAAGATTGTCAGCTCTGCTTCTGGCTTTGCCAGTCTTTCTTTGTAGGTAGTAAACTGAAAAAGAATTTGTCATCTAATCTAGTGATGATTTCCGGAAGAGACATGTCTACCTGACACTTAAAGGTTCAGCAGAGCAACAGGACAAGTACATTAAACTAAGAAGGAGTGGAAGCTCTGTGAATATCAATGAAGGTATTCCCGCAAAAATTAAAGTACAAACGAAGGTCACTCAGAACGACGAGACAGAGGAGTTCGTCTTTGATCTTCCCGGTCAAGTTGTGAAAATGGGAGACACATTGTACATTCGCTACAAAGAAGTTCAACCGGATGGACAAGAAACCCCGGTCACGGTCAAAGTAACGCCAGATTCTCAAGTTCAACTGATTCGTTCCGGTGAATCACGGATGCGTCTGCGTTTTGCTTATCGCGAGAAGTTAGAGACTAGTTATAAGACACCATATGGTATTTTTATGATTACGACTTATGCGAAAAATCTTCATGTCAGTTTAAAGGATCGCCCATTTTCAGGCATCATTACAATTGACTATGCTCTTCTGATGAAAGAGGAAAAAGTGGGAGACTATCACCTAGTTTTAGAATTTACCACCTAAGCATAAGAAAGGTTTGCTTTTTACCTTTTGATTTTGTATGATAAGGAGTAGACTTTGAAAGGACGTGTCATACTTGGAACTTAGTATTTTTGATGGTTTGAACAAAGATGAATTATCAATGATTGAAGTGGCACACGCAATTCTGGAAGAACGCGCAGATGTAATGGATTTTTCAGATCTAGTCAATCAAATCCAAAACTATCTTGGCAAATCAGACAGTGAGATTCGTGATGCATTAGCACAATTTTATACCGATTTGAATATTGATGGAAGTTTTATTTCTCTAGGCGATAATCGCTGGGGATTACGTTCATGGTACGCGATCGATTCGATTGATGAAGAAGTCAACCATGGCTTAGAAGATGACGATGAAGAAGACAAGCCTCGTCGTAAGAAACGTAAGAAGGTCAATGCCTTTATCAACGATGATGAAGATGCGATCGACTACAACGATGATGACCCTGAAGATACTGATTTGTTAGTCGACGATGACGAAGATGAAATCGACGACGATGATGACGATGATGATGATGAAATCGCAGCATATAACTCTGATCTACAAGAAATCGGAGCGGATGCAAATGAGGATGACGAAGAAGTTGTTCCTGGCGGTATCGAAGATGATCTCAGCGTGATCGATGATGACGATGATGAATTTGAAGACGATGATGAAGAGTAGATCAATTTGATCTATTCTTTTTTTAATTTTCCTTTAGATTTTCACAAGCGCTTTCGTTGATTCTTTTCTGAGTAACGCGATAGTATGAATTTAGAAAAGAAACACAGAAAGGTGATTGTCATGGAAAAAGTACCTGAAATCAAAATCAAATTAACAGATGTGAGTGAACGTCTGGACGAAGGCTATCTACTGCTCACAGAATTACGCAAAGAAGCAGATGCACCAGTCGTAAAGGCCCGATTGCTAAAGAAGGAAGTCATCGCGATTTATGGAAAAGAAGCGGCTAAGAAATTTTATGATCCACGAAATTTTAAAAGAGAAGGCGCGATGCCGAAGCTTGTTTTAAAAACGTTGTTTGGAGAAGATGGGGTTCAAACCTTGGATGGGAATGCTCATGAGCATAGAAAAACTATTTTTATGAATTTGATGACACCAGAGCGAATGGAAGCGTATCATCGGATTTTGGACAAGAATCTAACCCAGAAGATGGATCAACAGCAGGGAGAATTTGAACTGTTCGATGTCGCGAAGGATGTTCTATTTCGTTCAATTTGTGAGTGGTCGGGAATTGATTTATCAAAAATTGACAAGAAGGAAGTTGAGCAATTAGCGGAATACCAAATCTCAATGATCAGCTCTGCTGTAACCAATCCGACAACTCATATCAAAGGCATTGAAAATCGAAAAAAATCAGAAAAATGGGCACAATCATTGATTGAAAAGGCACGTACAAACCCAGTGGCTGGAAAAGAGGACGTTGCCCTATATGCTTTTGCTAATGCTACAGATGATCAGGGAGAATTATTACCAATTGATGTAGCCGCTGTTGAATTGTTAAATGTGATTCGTCCAACAGTTGCTTTGACTGTTTGGATTGCTTTAATGGGCCATGCTTTGTTTAGCCGTCCCGATATTTATCAACGGCTCCATGCTGAATTCGATCAATTGCAAGATTCTTTCATACAAGAAATGCGTCGTTATTATCCTTTCTTTCCGATGTTGCCGGCTTTCGCGAAACAAGATGTTGAAGTTGATGGTTATTTGATTCCTAAAGATAGCTGGGTTGTTCTTGATCTGTATGGAACAAATCATGATGAACGCATGATCGAAACACCGGAAGTATTCCGAATCTCTCGTTATTTAGGAAAAGAAAAGCATATTTCTTACGATGAAGAGTATGAAATGATTGCTCAAGGCGGCGGAAAATTTGAAGCAATGCATCGCTGTGCAGGAGAATGGATCACTTTGCATACTTTAAGGGTCTTTTCAGATCAGCTGGTGAATAAGTATCAGTTTTCTGTGCCAGAACAGGATTGGACAATTCCAATGAATCAATTTCCAACCTATCCGAAGAGCAAGGCAATATTAATTAAGAAATAATCAGATAGAGAACCGCTTTTATCAGGATTTGTTCCTGTTAGGAGCGGTTTTCTTCTTTTATTGATAGCTGCTAATCTCCTTTGACTGAATCAAAATTGATAAGTGCCAGCTAAAAAAGTATAATAGCTGTTATGGAGTTCGATTTTTTTAGTTCGTTAAAAGAAAAAACACTCCTCGAATTGAGAAGTGTCGAAATAATGCGCCCTGAGGGAATCGAACCCCCGTCTCAAGAACCGGAATCTTACGTGATATCCACTACACTAAGGGCGCGTGTATTGGTCATAAGCACGAATATTAGTTTAGCATATTATTTTAAAAAAACAAGGGGAAAGTATATGAAGTTTCAGCAAGGTTATTCGCAGAAGCAGCAGCAAACTCAAAAACTGGCGATGACTCAGGAGTTGCAGCAGGCGATTCAAATATTACAATTCAATACTGAGGAGTTGAAGGACTACGTTGAAACGGTCTCTTTAGAGAATCCGCTATTTGATGTAGTGGCTCCAAAAATTCAAAGCGACTTGATGCAGATGCACAATAGCGGAGCGGCCAAAGAAGAGTCATTCATTCAGATTGCTGATCATCCTGTTTCGTTGTTTGAACATCTAATCAATCAAATTCACTTAAACTATCGAGATACGTTCATTCGTGAGATTATGCTTGTCTTAGTAGAGTATGTCGATGTAAATGGTTATTTAAGAGTCGATGAAGAAGAGATCAAAGAAGAGCTGAAGGCGACAGATATTCAATATCTGGATGCTTTGACGCTTTTGCAGCAGTTGGATCCGCCAGGGGTAGGTGCGAGAAACCTGCAGGAGTGTTTGATGCTGCAGACAGAACAAGATGATTATGCCCCAGAATTAGCTTATCTTCTATTAGAAGAGTCTTTCGACGCGATTGCCAAAAGAAAATTTGAACAGATTGCGAAGGAATATCAAATCAGTCTAGCTCAGGTTCAACAGATTTTGGATTATATTCGAACCTTGAATCCATTCCCAGGCGCAAGCTTTGGCGGACAAGACTCGAATTTCATTATTCCAGATTTGACATTAGTTAGAAGAGAAGGAGAATTAGTTGTACTGTCGAATAAAAGGGGTCAACTGAGACTAAACTTCCAGGAGAATTATTTTAATCGTTTGAAGCAGCAGGCTGATGAGGAAACAAAAGTTTATTTGAAAGAAAAGCTGCAGCAGTTCGAGTGGTTAAACAAAACCCTAGGGCAGCGAAAAGATACAATTCTAGAAGTCGGTAAGATTATCGTACAGCAGCAAGCACATTTTTTTGAAGAAAAACAAGGTGCTTTGAAGCCATTGATGCTGAAAGACGTGGCGAAACAATTGGACGTCCATGAATCAACGATCAGCCGTGCAGTTAATGGAAAATATATTGAGACGGATTTTGGTGTCTTTGAATTACGCAGTTTTTTTGTCAATAAAGTTAACGACGAAGATACCTCAGCCGATGAAGTTAAACAACTTATCACGTCTTTAGTTGAAAAAGAAGATAAACGCAAACCATTATCTGATCAAAAAATCGTTGAACTGTTAGCTGAAAAAGAGCAAAAAATTTCTCGAAGAACGGTCGCAAAGTACCGTGATGCTTTAAATATTCCCAGCTCATCGAAAAGAAAACGTTTTGATTAAGCCAAGTAAAAAAACTTGGCTTTTTCCTTGCGCAGATGGGACAAAACTGTTACACTTTGTCATGTAAGAAATTAGCAAATATCAAATGATTGATTTGACTTTCTTGCATTTTTTTTAATATTCATGGGTCGCTAAAAGTCTATGAGGGACTACTTAAGTCCAACGGAGGAATTCCTTTGTTAAGTGAACTAAGAGTACTTGAAGCAATCGCCCCTGATGTGTTAGAGGTTGTAAAAAAAAGATATCGTATCATGCAGAATATTTTTTGGATGCAGCCGATCGGTCGAAGAAACTTAGCTGATTCATTGGGTCTTACCGAACGAGTTTTACGTGGTGAGACAGATTATCTTAGAGATCAGCGTTTGATTGATGCAACGAAGAGCGGTATGTTATTAACTGAAAAGGGCGAGGGACTGTTGCAGCATCTGGAACTTTTGATGGAACAGTTTACCGGCATGGATCAGTTAGAAAAGCAGCTCGCTTCAATTTTCAAAATCGAACGTTGCTTGATCGTTTCTGGAAACAGTGATGAGCAGGAAAAAGTAATCGGTGAATTTGGCGAGTTAGTTGATGAGGCTTTGCAGCGTCAATTACCAGATGGCCGAAACATTATTGCAGTGATGGGCGGTACGACAATGGCAGAAGTTGCCAGACATGTCAGTCCATTGGAAACAGCAAAACGCCATAATCTTTTTGTTCCAGCTAGGGGCGGTATCGGTGAAGCCGTATCGATTCAAGCTAATTCAGTGAGCGCCTTGATGGCAGCAAATGCCCACGGCGAACATCGTGCATTATATGTGCCGGAACAGTTAAGTGAGGAAGCGTACCATACACTGCTGAAAGAACCTTCGATTAGAACCGTCCTGGCGATGATCAAAGAAGCCAATTGTGTTGTTCACAGTATTGGTCGAGCCGTACACATGGCAGCAAGGCGAAAAATGTCAGAAGATGAGATCATTCGTCTGAAACAAAAAAATGCTGTTGCAGAATCTTTTGGGTACTTTTTTGACGAGAATGGAGAGATCGTTCATAAGGTACCGCGAATCGGATTATCCTTAGAGGATATTCAGAAGATGCCGACGATTCTAGCAGTCGCTGGTGGTAAAAGCAAAGTCAAAGCCATTACAGCGTATATGAAAAATGCTCCAAAACAAACGTGGCTCATCACCGATGAAGCCGCCGCAAATGAGATTTTAAAAGGGACATCCCCTTTAAAATAAATATATTTTTTGATTCCATAAGGAGGAAATCTTAAATGACAGTAAAAGTTGGAATTAACGGATTTGGACGTATCGGACGCTTAGCATTCCGCCGTATCCAAGATGTAGAAGGATTGGAAGTTGTAGCTATCAACGACTTAACAGACGCTAAAATGTTGGCTCACTTGTTAAAATATGATACAACTCAAGGTCGCTTTAACGGAACTGTTGAAGTTCATGAAGGTTCATTCAACGTGAACGGCAAAGAAGTTAAAGTTCTTGCTAACCGCAACCCTGAAGAATTACCTTGGGGAGAACTAGGAGTAGATATCGTATTAGAATGTACTGGATTCTTCACTTCAAAATCTGCTGCTGAAAAACATTTAACAGCTGGTGCTAAACGTGTTGTTATCTCAGCTCCTGGTGGTAACGATGTTCCAACAATCGTTTACAACACTAACCACGAAACTTTAACTGGTGACGAAACAGTTATCTCTGGTGCTTCATGTACTACTAACTGTCTAGCTCCTATGGCTAAAACTTTGAATGACGAATTTGGCGTTGTTGAAGGCTTAATGACAACTATCCACGCTTACACTGGTGACCAAATGACTCTTGATGGACCTCACCCTAAAGGCGACTTCCGTCGTGCGCGTGCTGCTGCAGCAAACATCGTGCCTAACTCAACTGGTGCTGCTAAAGCTATCGGTTTAGTTATTCCTGACTTGAACGGTAAATTAGACGGAGCTGCTCAACGTGTTCCTGTTGCAACTGGTTCATTAACTGAATTAGTTACTGTTCTTAACAAAAAAGTTACTGTTGATGAAGTAAATGCAGCGATGAAAGCAGCATCTAACGAATCATTCGGTTACAACACTGACGAAATCGTTTCTTCAGATATCGTAGGTATGACTTACGGTTCATTATTTGACGAAACTCAAACTAAAGTAATGACAGTTGGCGAACAACAATTAGTTAAAACTGTTGCTTGGTATGATAACGAAATGTCATACACTGCTCAATTAGTTCGTACTTTAGAATACTTCGCTAAACTTTAAGATTTATTTTAAACGAAAACACATTGTCTGAAACAAGGCGGGGAAGCAACGCGCTTCTCCGTTTTTTAGTAAGCTTATGTCTATCGTTAGCTCTTTTCCTAAAAAGAGTTGTATAATAGAAAAGATTTAAAAAAACAATTTGGAGGTTTTCTTTCATGGCAAAAATGACAGTTAAAGATCTTGACTTGAAAGACAAGAAAGTTTTAGTTCGTGTGGACTTCAACGTTCCTGTTAAAGATGGCGTGATTACTGATGACACTCGTATCAAAGCGGCGTTACCAACAATCAACTACATTTTAGAACAAGGCGGCAAAGCTATTTTGTTCTCTCACCTAGGTCGTGTGAAAACAGAAGAAGACAAAGCAGGCAAATCATTAAAACCTGTAGCTGAACGTTTAAGCGAATTATTAGGTAAAAACGTAACGTTCGTACCTGAGACTCGCGGTTCTGAATTAGAAGCTGCAATCGCAGACATGAAAGACGGCGACGTAGTTGTCTTTGAAAATACTCGTTATGAAGATATCGATGGCAAAAAAGAAAGCGGCAATGACGCTGAACTTGGTAAATACTGGGCTTCATTAGGCGATGTATTCGTCAATGATGCATTTGGTACTGCTCACCGTGCGCACGCTTCTAACGTAGGTATCGCTTCTACTGGAATTCCAACTGTTGCTGGATTCTTAATGGAAAAAGAAATCAAATTCATCGGCGAAGCTGTTGAAGAACCTAAACGCCCTATGATCGCGATCTTAGGCGGCGCGAAAGTTTCTGACAAAATCGGCGTAATCAAAAACTTGATTCCTAAAGCTGACAAGATCTTGATTGGCGGCGGAATGACGTATACCTTCTACAAAGCTAAAGGCATGGAAATCGGCAACTCATTAGTAGAAGCTGACAAAGTTGACTTAGCAAAAGAATTGATCGAAGCAGCTGGCGACAAGTTAGTTTTACCAGTTGACTCAATTACAGCGGCTGAATTCTCAAACGACGTTCCTACTGAAGAACATACTGGTGATGTTCCAGCTGGACAAATGGGTCTTGACATTGGACCAGAATCAATCGCTTTGTTCGCTCAAACATTAGAAGGCGCGAAAACAGTTGTATGGAACGGACCTATGGGTGTGTTCGAAATGAGCAACTTCGCTCGCGGAACAATCGGTGTTTGCGAAGCAATCGCGAACTTGAAAGATGCTACAACAATCATCGGTGGTGGGGATTCTGCAGCGGCAGCTGAACAACTTGGCTTTGCTGACAAATTCACTCACATCTCAACTGGTGGCGGCGCAAGTCTTGAATTACTAGAAGGTAAAGAATTACCTGGACTAGCAGCAATCAACGATAAATAAAAATTAACACCTTAATACGAAAAAGGATGCCAGTCCAACTTTTTGCAGTTTCACAATGTGTTAAGAATTTACATGATGGAACTTCATTGAACAGTGTTGATCTGTTTAGTTGGATGGTATACGGCTTGAGAATCAAATTAATTTTTGAAAAAAATTAACACCTTAATACGAAAAAGGAGTTTTCTAAATGCGTAAACCAATTATTGCTGGTAACTGGAAAATGAACTTAACTGCATCTGAAGCAAAAGATTTTGCTGAAGCAGTAAAAAACAATATTCCTGCTAACGATAAAGTAGATTCAGTGATTGGATCACCTGCTTTATTCTTACAAGAATTAGTTGAAGCAGCAAAAGGCACTGACTTAAAAATCTCTGCTCAAAACTGCTACTGGGAAAATGCTGGAGCATTCACTGGTGAAACTTCACCTGCTGCTTTAGCTGATCTGGGTGTGGAATATGTAATCATCGGCCATTCAGAACGCCGTGAATATTTCCATGAAACAGACGAAGAAATCAACAAAAAAGCCAAAGCAATCTTCGCTAACGGCATGTTGCCAATCCTTTGCTGTGGTGAGTCTTTAGAAACATATGAAGCTGGCAAAACAGCTGAATGGATCGAAGGTCAAATCAAAGCTGGTTTAGCTGATCTTTCTGCTGAACAAGTTTCAAGCATGGTTATTGCTTATGAACCAATCTGGGCTATCGGTACTGGTAAATCTGCTGACGCACAAATCGCTGACGAAATCTGCGGCGTTGTTCGGTCAACAGTTGAAGGTATTTATGGTAAAGAAGTTTCTGAAGCTGTTCGTATCCAATACGGCGGTTCTGTGAAACCAGAAAACATTGCTGAATACATGGCAAAAGAAAACGTTGACGGCGCTTTAGTCGGCGGAGCTAGCTTGAAGGCTGACTCATTCTTAGCTTTATTAGAAGGCGCAAAATAATTTTTTATAGAAAATTACGGCTTTTGTTTGCAACTGCCGACGATTTTCACTAATATTGGTTATAAGGGTTTTTAGCCCTTTAATAAAAACAAATTTTAAAGGAGAGACAAAACATGTCAATTATCTCAGACGTTTACGCACGCGAAGTCCTAGACTCACGTGGTAACCCAACAATCGAAGTAGAAGTTTATACAGAAGACGGCGCATTCGGCCGCGGTATGGTTCCTTCAGGTGCTTCAACTGGTGAATACGAAGCCGTTGAATTACGTGATGGCGACAAAGCTCGTTACGGCGGTAAAGGTGTTACTAAAGCAGTTGATAATGTAAACAACATTATCGCTGAAGCAATCATCGGCTACGACGTACGTGACCAAGCTGCTATTGATGCTGCTATGATCGAATTAGATGGCACTCCTAACAAAGGTAAATTAGGTGCGAACGCTATTCTTGGTGTTTCTATCGCCGTTGCTCGTGCAGCTGCTGACTTCTTAGAAATCCCATTGTACAACTACCTTGGCGGATTCAATACAAAAGTTTTGCCTACTCCTATGATGAATATCATCAATGGTGGATCACATGCTGATAACTCTATTGACTTCCAAGAATTTATGATCATGCCTGTTGGCGCTCCTACATTCAAAGAAGCTTTACGTTATGGTGCAGAAGTATTCCACGCTTTGGCTTCAATCTTAAAAGCTAAAGGTCTTGCTACTTCAGTTGGTGACGAAGGTGGATTCGCTCCTAACCTTGGTTCTAACGAAGAAGGTTTCGAAGTAATTATCGAAGCTATCGAAAAAGCTGGCTATGTACCTGGTAAAGACATCGTTCTTGCTATGGATGCTGCTTCTTCAGAATTCTACGATAAAGAAAAAGGTGTTTACGTTTTAGCTGATTCAGGTGAAGGCGAAAAAACAACTGAAGAAATGATCGCATTCTACGAAGAATTGGTTGCTAAATACCCAATCATCTCAATCGAAGATGGTCTAGACGAAAATGACTGGGAAGGTACTAAGAAATTAACTGAAGCTTTAGGCGATAAAGTTCAATTAGTTGGTGACGACTTGTTCGTTACAAACACTGAAAAATTAGCGAAAGCTATTGATTTAGGTGTTGCTAACTCTATCCTTATCAAAGTTAACCAAATCGGTACTTTAACAGAAACATTCAACGCTATCGAAATGGCTAAAGAAGCTGGCTACACTGCAGTTGTATCTCACCGTTCTGGTGAAACAGAAGATTCTACAATCTCTGATATCGCTGTTGCAACTAACGCTGGTCAAATCAAAACTGGTTCTCTTTCACGTACTGACCGTATTGCTAAATACAATCAATTATTACGTATCGAAGACCAATTGGGTGATGTTGCAGAATACAAAGGAATTAAATCTTTCTACAACTTAAAAAACAACCCATTCATCGGTAAATAATTAACAAAAAAGAGGGCTGTGAGGATTTTTCCTCACAGCTCTCTTTTTATATGGAAAGGATTTAGTATCCCTGATGCAGGGCGTGTAACGCATGGGCAACTGTTGGATGTTGAATCGGACAATGAACTTGATTGTCCCATAGCTGTTGAAATTGCTTTTCTACATCAGGCTGCATAGAAGTAAAAACGAGTTTTTGTTCATTTAGCGCCGCGATAGAAAAATAATCTGCAAAAGTATCTAATGCTGTTACATCAATGCTTGGTACTCCTCGAAGTGAAAAGATGAGTCCTTCTTTATCAACGACTTTATCTAGTTCTTTTTTTAGTTGGTTAGCTGACATAAAGAATAATGGGCCGGTAATATAGATGACTGCCCATTCAGCACCAGCAGCAGAACGAGGCAGTTCCATCCGCTGCCAATCAATCTCTTCTGTAATAATAGAAATTTTCGCACTTTTGGCAATGAAGAAGATGCAGCCGCATATGACGCCAATCACGATGGCAATGCTTAAATCAAAAATGATCGTACTAAGCATGGTAACGAAGAACAGTAGGATCGCTGTTCTTTTTTTCTGTCGGATCATTGTTTTGATTGTCTCCCATTCGTGCATTCGCCAACTAGTAACCAAAAGAACGCTGGCAAGTGCAGCCATCGGAATTTGGGACATGATCGGTGCAAATAGGATCATCGATAAAAATAGGAAGAGCGCATGGAAGATGCCAGCTAATCGAGTTTGTGCACCGGACTTAATCGCTACGTTTGTTCGAGCGATCGCGGCTGTTGCCGGGATTCCACCAAAGAACGGCAAGATTATATTACCGATCCCCTGTGCGATTAATTCCTGATTACTATCAAGGTCTTTTCCAGTCATTCGTCCAGCAGAAGCCCCGCAAAGCAAACTCTCAATCATTCCTAGCATGGCAATACTAATCGCAGGCAGCAATAATTGCTTTACTAAAGAAAGGTTAAGTGTTGCTAACTGGAGTCGTTCGCTTGTTACTAATGAAGTAGGAATTTTCCCAACTTTAGCAACAGGCAGTTTGAAAATAATTGTGACAAATGTCGCCAAAATAATAGCAACCAGTGAAGCTGGTAAAATTTGACTCCACTTTTTAGGATAGAAAATCAAAAGTAGTAAAACAGCCAGTCCTAATAAAAGAGTGGGTAAGTTCGGGGTGAAGCCGGATCGATAACTAAGAAGTTTTGCTAAAGCATTTTCGCCAACTGAGGTGGTTCCAAAAAAATTATCGATTTGTCCTAAAGCAATAATGATAGCAATACCGGAAGTAAAACCGGTAATAACTGGCGCCGGAATGAATGAGGTGAGATTCCCAAGTTTGAAAAGTCCGGCGATCAGTAAGAAAATCCCTGCGATAAATGTCGCAACTAGAACACCTGCCAGACCCTGTGTTGCGATAATTCCAGTTAAGATCGCAGCCATTGCTCCAGTTGGTCCAGAAATTTGGTAGAACCCGCCTGAAAGGCTTCCGATAACGACACCCGCAATAATAGCTGTAATCATTCCAGCGGCAGCATCCGCTCCGCTAGAGACTCCAAAAGCTAATGCTAAAGGCAAAGCGACAGCCGCGACTGTCAACCCGGCCAGCAGATCCTTTTGTAGTTTTTCTTTAGAGTAATGCATAAATTCCTGTTGTAACAAATTTTTATAACGATTGATCATAAAGCACTCCTTTTTAGAAAATACGACAAAAGCCCGTAAAAACGGGCTTTTATAAAAAAATTTATCATTTTTTAAAACCAACTTTAACTATAAAAGAGCGAGAATAAAATTACAATAGTTTTATTATGCGTTTCTGAAAATTATTCATTTCTTTCATCGTTACTTGAATTGATCTGTTCAGTTGGAATTTTTAATAAATTTTTTACTGGATGATCAGAGTTGAGCATTTTAATCACTCTTTTGATATACTTGGTTAAAAGTATCTGATGAGGAAGTGAATTTTTTTGGCAAAAGATGAATTACAGCAACATTTAGATAAGGGACGATTTGGTGCAGCACGAATCAATCCGGATGAACAGCGCAAGTATTTAGGAACATTCCGCGAACGTTGCTTTGTAAGTATGACCATGCGCGAAATGAGAAATCGACAGGACCGGGAACACTTGCTAACAGAAATTCAAAAATATCCTGAAGGGAAATTGCTGATCAATGGTTCAGTTGATGAACAAGTCCAAAGAGATTTCATTGCCTTGGCGTCAAAAAATTCTGTTGATTTTACCATTGTAAATGACGCAACGATTGATTCAGAGGATAGTATTGGTTTGCTGTTGGTAACTGATCATGCAGTAAATGAAGAGATCATCGATATTGAAGAAAAGTACTCACAAGAAAAAAATGCAGATCAAGAGGCGCCAAAGGAAAAGAAAAGCTTTTTTGGCAGATTATTTGATTAAAGAAAAGTAAGCAACTAATAATTACAGTTGACATTTTTCCAAAGTGTCGGTATTATACTGCTTGGGCACCCTTTTAGTAAGGGTCAGTGTTTAGTGAATTCAAAGCTCCCTATTCAATCGGATAGGGAGCTTCTTTGTTTTTTCTAGACGTTTCCTGCAAATTAGTATGAAGGAGTTTTTTCATTTATGACAAAGTATATTTTTGTAACTGGCGGCGTAGTTTCATCAATTGGCAAGGGGATCGTGGCAGCATCATTAGGTCGTTTGCTCAAAAATCGGGGATTGAAAGTAACTATTCAAAAATTCGATCCATATATCAATGTCGATCCAGGTACGATGAGTCCTTATCAACACGGAGAAGTTTTTGTGACAGATGATGGTGCTGAAACGGATTTAGACTTGGGTCACTATGAACGTTTTATCGACATCAACTTGAATCAATACTCCAACGTAACGACAGGAAAAATCTATTCAGAAGTTATTCGAAAAGAACGTAAGGGTGAATACTTAGGTGCGACCGTCCAAGTTATCCCGCATATCACAAATGAGATTAAATCAAAGATTATGCGTGCTGCAAAGATGACGGATTCAGACGTGATCATTACTGAAGTTGGCGGTACGGTTGGTGATATTGAATCATTACCATTCCTAGAAGCTTTGCGTCAAATGAAAGCAGAAGTCGGTGCAGACAACGTGATGTATATCCACACGACGTTGATACCATTCTTGAAGGCTGCTGGTGAAATGAAGACGAAGCCAACACAGCATAGTGTGAAAGAGTTGCGTGGTTTAGGGATTCAACCGAATATCTTAGTCGTTCGCACAGAACAGCCTGTTTCTCAAAGTACAAAAAATAAACTAGCGCAATTCTGTGACGTGGCTCCAGAAGCAGTTATCGAATCTCGTGACGTAGAAACACTTTATTCCATTCCATTAGCATTACAAGCGCAAGGCATGGATCAAATCGTTTGTGATCATCTGAAAATCGATGCTCCAGTAGCAGACATGACTGAATGGCGTGCATTAGAAGAAAAAGTCCTGAACCTTAAGAAGAAGGTCAAAATCGCATTAGTTGGGAAATATGTGGAATTACCTGATGCTTATATCTCTGTGGTAGAAGCATTGAAGCATTCTGGTTTTGCTTTTGATTCAGATATCGAGATTGCATGGATCCAATCACAAGATGTTACTCGAGAAAATGTCGCAGAAGTCTTAGGTGATGCCGATGGTATCTTAGTACCTGGTGGATTCGGCGATCGCGGGATCGAAGGGAAAATCGAAGCAATTCGCTATGCCCGTGAAAATGACGTGCCATTCTTAGGTATTTGCCTTGGAATGCAAATGGCCTGTGTCGAATTTGCTCGCAACGTGGCAGGGCTTGAAGATGCGAATTCAGCAGAAACTGTTCCGGATACAGCAAACAACATTATCGACTTGATGGCAGATCAAGAAAATGTTGAAAACTTAGGTGGAACATTGCGTCTTGGTCTATATCCATGTAAGTTAAAAAAAGGCAGCAAGACAGCCGCTGCATATGGAAATGGCGATGTGATCCAAGAACGTCATCGTCATCGTTATGAGTTCAATAACCAATACCGTCAGTTGTTTGAAGATAAAGGATTGGTATTCTCTGGCGTATCTCCTGACAATCGTTTAGTTGAGATCGTTGAGATTCCGGAAAACAAATTTTTCGTGGGCTGTCAATTCCACCCAGAATTGATCTCTCGTCCAAATCGTCCTCAACCATTGATCAAAGCCTTCGTTGGCGCATCATTGGAAAGTAAAGAAGCAAAATAGTAGTTTTGACTGAAAGGCATAGACGCCTTTCAGTTTTTTTTACAAAAAAAGCAAAAAACTTGAAATGTAAAGGTTTTATCGGAAGGTTTGGAGTAGCAAAGATGGAAAAACTTTGATAGAATTAACACGTTAGTTAAGCACGGCTTAACCAAATAGTAAAAAACCTTAGGAGGAATTTTTTATGCCAGTAGTATCAGGAGCAGAATTCTTAAAAGCTGCACGTAAAGGCGGATATGCAGTTGGTGGATTCAACACAAACAACTTAGAATGGACTCAAGCTATTCTAAAAGCTGCAGAAGCTAAAAAAGCACCAGTTCTTATCCAAACTTCAATGGGCGCTGCAAAATACATGGGCGGATACAAAGTTGCTAAAGATATCATCACTGATTTAGTTGACTCAATGGGTATCACTGTACCAGTTGCAATCCACTTAGACCATGGTGACTACGAAGCTGCTTTAGAATGTATCGAAGTTGGCTATACTTCAATCATGTTTGATGGTTCTCATCTTCCATTTGAAGAAAACTTGAAATTGGCTAAAGACGTTGTTGAAAAAGCTCACGCTAAAGGTATCTCTGTTGAGTGTGAAGTTGGTTCAATCGGTGGTGAAGAAGACGGAATCATCGGTGCTGGCGAATTAGCTGACATCGACGAATGTGTACAAATGGTTGCTACAGGTATCGACTACTTAGCATGCGGTATCGGTAACATTCACGGTGTATACCCTGAAAACTGGAAAGGTCTTGCATTTGACCACTTACAAGCTATCGCTGATGCTGTAGGTTCTGATGTTCCTCTAGTATTACACGGTGGATCAGGTATTCCTCAAGAACAAATCCAAAAAGCAATTTCTATGGGTGTTTCTAAAGTCAACGTTAACACTGAATTCCAATTATCATTTGCTAAAGCAACTCGTGAATACATCGAAGCTGGCAAAGATAAAGAAGGAAAAGGCTTTGACCCTCGTAAATTGTTGGCACCAGGTGTTGCTGCAATCGTTAAAGATGCTGAAGAACATATTGACTGGTTCGGTTCAGCAAACAAAGCTTAATTTGTTTATTAGAGTCTCGGAGCATTCGCTTCGAGGCTTTTTTTGCGCATAAAAATATAAAATAATTACGAAATTATCTTTTCAATGAATAACATGAAAAAAATGATTTATATTGGATCTATTCAGAAATTCTAGTTCCAAAAATTTTAAAAATACTAATATTTTCAGCTAAGTAAGAAAGTTCTAGACCAAAATTAGCGGCCAGATAATGAAATCCAATTCGAACGTGGAAAACCTGCTTATTTTCTTGTGAGATTTGAGAAAGCTTCCTTTTTATGCAGGCAATAATATGCTAGAATGGATAATGGTCTATAAACTTCAAAATAATTAATTAGGTGAAAATAAATGAGAAAAATCGAAATTCATGGCGGAAAGCCATTATCAGGTAATATTACAATCAGCGGCGCGAAAAATAGTGCTGTCGCATTAATTCCAGCAGCAATCATGGCGGATTCGCCAGTTACTTTAGAAGGTGTTCCAGACATTCAAGACGTGCATTCATTGATTGAGATTCTAGAGATCATGGGAGCAAAAGTGTCTTTTGAAGATAATCGCATGGTGATCGATCCAAGTAAAGTCGTATCAATCCCAATGCCCAGCGGTAAAATCAATTCATTACGTGCTTCTTACTATTTCATGGGATCTTTATTAGGAAAATTTGGTGAAGCAGTTGTTGGCTTACCCGGCGGATGTTTCTTAGGACCTCGTCCAATTGACTTACACATCAAGGGATTTGAGAGTTTAGGTGCAGAAGTTTCAAATGAGCATGGCGTGATTTATTTACGAACAGATGAAGACGGCTTAAAGGGCGATCGCATCTTTATGGATGTGGTTTCTATTGGTGCGACCATCAACGTGATGTTCGCTGCTGTTAAAGCCAAGGGCAAGACGATTATCGAAAATGCTGCTCGGGAACCGGAAATTATTGATGTAGCAACGTTGCTGAATAACATGGGTGCAAAAATCCGTGGTGCAGGTACTGATGAAATTCGGATTGAAGGTGTGGAAGAGTTACATGGCTGTGTCCACTCGATCATCCCTGACAGAATCGAAGCGGGGACTTATTTGGCTCTGGCAGCTGCGATGGGTGAAGGCGTGACCGTTCATAACGTAATCTATGAACATATTGAAAGTTTTATTGCGAAATTGGAAGAAATCGGTGTGGAAATGAATATCTCAGAGGACAGTATTGAAGTGCTGCCGTCTAAGAACTTGAAGACAGTGGATGTTACTACATCACCATATCCAGGCTTTGCGACAGATTTGCAGCAGCCGATCACACCGTTATTATTAAAAGCCCAAGGAACGGCTGAAATTATTGATACGATCTATTCAAAACGAGTAAATCATATTCCTGAATTAGTCCGCATGGGCGCTGATGCCCGCGTGGAAGGCAACCTAATCATATTAAATGGCTCGAACAAATTACACGGTGCAGAAGTAGTGGCTTCTGATTTACGCGCTGGGGCTTGTTTAGTTATCGCTGGATTGATGGCTGAAGGAAAAACAACTATTTTTAACGTGGAATACATTTTACGTGGATACGATCATATTATTGAGAAACTGACGGCTCTTGGTGCTACTATCGAAATGATCGACGAGGAAGAGGCGGAATAATGAGCGATTATTTAACAATGGCGGAACTTGAAAACAAGACGCTGAAAGAAATCTATACCTATGCAAAGGATTTTAAAATTCCTTATTACAGCCAGATGAACAAAAAAGAATTATCATTGGCTGTGATTCGGGCGCAGGCAGAGAAACAAGGCTTCTTTTACATGGAAGGAGTCTTGGATATCGTCGGGCAAGACGGCTACGGCTTTTTACGGCCAATCAATTATGGATCAAGTGCCGAGGATATCTATATTTCTTCCTCACAGATTCGTCGTTTTGGCTTACGAAACGGTGATAAAGTAGCAGGAAAAGCTCGCCCACCAAAAGAATCAGAACGTTATTATGGCTTGATGCATGTGGAAAGCGTCAATGGCAAGGATCCAGAAGAAGCCAAAGAACGTCCGCATTTCCCAGCATTGACTGCTCTTTACCCTGAGAAACAATTAGTCTTAGAAACAACACCTGGTCGTTTATCTACCCGAATGATCGATATCTTCTCACCTGTCGGTTTTGGCCAGCGCGGTCTGATCGTAGCTCCGCCAAAAGCCGGAAAAACAACAATCCTTAAAGAAGTTGCCAATGGCATTACTGATAATTATCCTGATGTTGAATTGATTGTCTTACTGATCGACGAACGCCCTGAAGAAGTGACAGATTTGGAACGCAGCGTGAAGGGCGATGTGGTCTATTCAACGTTTGATCAACAACCACAAAATCATACACGTGTATCTGAATTGGTCTTGGAACGAGCGATGCGTCTAGTCGAGGACAAGCGTGATGTCGTGATCCTAATGGACAGTATCACCCGGTTGGCTCGTGCTTATAACTTAGTGGTTCCGCCAAGTGGTCGGACATTAAGTGGGGGGATCGATCCCGCTGCGTTGTACAAACCGAAGAAATTCTTTGGTGCAGCTCGGAATATCGAAGAAGGCGGCAGCTTGACGATTTTGGCGACGGCCTTGGTTGACACCGGAAGCCGAATGGACGATGTAATCTATGAAGAGTTCAAGGGAACAGGGAACTTAGAATTACAATTGTCCCGTGATTTATCCGAACGTCGTATTTTCCCAGCAATCGATATCAAAAAATCTGGTACGCGTAAAGAAGAATTATTGATGGCACCGTCACGTCTAGAAGAAATCTTCAAGCTGCGCAATAATATGACGGGTGATTCATTGGAATATACCTCACAATTCGTGAACTTCCTGAAAAAGACGAAGAATAACGATGATGTTTTCAAAGCTTTCAAGGATGTTTCATTCGGTGGAAAAACTCCCCGCAGAAATCTGAAAAGATAATTGCATTGTCGAATCATTCATGATAGTATAGTCATGTTGCAAATTGCAAAAATAACTCTGAACCAGCAAATGATTCAGGGCAAAGGAGCGAAAAAAACTATGAAACAAGGAATTCATCCAGAATATCATCCGGTTGTGTTTATGGACTCAACTACAGGTTTCAAATTCTTGTCAGGTTCAACTAAAACTTCACAAGAAACAGTTGAATGGGAAGACGGAAACACTTACCCTGTAATCCGTGTCGAAGTTACTTCAGACTCTCATCCATTCTACACTGGACGTCAAAAATTCACTCAAGCAGATGGACGTGTCGATCGTTTCAACAAGAAATACGGTCTCAAAGACGCCAACGCAGAGGAAAAATAAAAATTCTGTTCATACAGACTTTAACGAGCTTCCTATTATGGAAAGCTCGTTTTTTAGTATAATCATTTCTCTTTTATGTTTTTGGAATAGTGCCAGAGGATAAAAACAGTTAAGAAGGTTAGACATACAACTTTCAAAAATAAATTGTGTACGTTAAAAAGCAGAAGAATAAATAGCGAAATTGTCGAAAAGCCTATTAGACTATAAGCTAATTTGAACCCGGCCTGTTGTTCTCGATTCGTTTCTTCAGGTCCGAAAAACGGATTACGCGCAATAAAGTAGCCATCATTTTTTATAATAGCGATACCCGTCACAATAAAGGATAAAAGCAAAGCAATAAAAATTCCCAATAGACTGTTCATCCTTAATCCCTCCAAAAAATCCCACTAGTATTATAATCTTAGCAGCCAAGTTTATTGTCTGCAATACTCGTAAAGGAATGATGGTTTTTGATTGATAAAAACCGTATTTATAAATAACTTTTGCTATACTAATACTGAGGTTGAAATACACAAAACGATTAAACGAGGTGCTTAAATGATTATCAATCCATCGAAAAAGGCATTGCCACTATTTAATCAGTTGCCACAAGCTGCTGATAAGAAATTGGCGAGAAGTTTTTCTGATAAAAATCCACTTTTTTCTTGGCATGCGAATTACTTTAATGTTAAAAGAAAGAAAGTTTTATTGCTAGTCAATGACTTAACTTATTTTCCAATCGTGTTGATTGATGTTGATGCTAAAACGAAAAAGCAGCTGAAGGAAATTATTCCGAATGCTATTACAGAAGTTTTTCAAGCAGCAGGAATCCCTCAGGAAAAAATCACTGAATATCTCGATTTAGCTGGTGAGATTGAAGTAGGTGCAGGATATAATCGTGTCATTACGGGAATCATCAATAATATGATCGCATCCATGGAGTATCATGAAGGAGTTAATTTAGATAAACTGGTTGATGTTGAACTTAGCTTGAGATTGGCAGACGATTCTTTTAAGCGAGAGTTTCCTCTGGATAACCTGCGAGAAACTTTTAAAAAACCTTTCGAACTTCACGCTGTCTCTCAGGAAGACGCGGAGGAAAAGTATGTAGTAGAGAAAAATTGGAAAAGCTTGATCAATTACAAAACTGGTGATTTTTCTGAAGAGGAATTTGATGCGGCATTAGCGAATAATCGCTTGATTTTAATTGCGTTTCAAAAATATCTTGAACAGCATGAGAAGCAGACCAAGAAAACCGTCAATAAACATCTGGCAAATATTGAAGATTATCTTAGTGGTTATTTGATTTTTTATGGCTTTGATATAGCCGTTTCTTCTTTCGAGGTCATTAGCGACTTCTTTAGTTGGGGGGCACGTAAAAATGTGTGGATCAGTGAAAGTGCGGTCAAAAAGGCTGGTTCATCAATGAAAAAGTTCTATCAGTTTTTGATTGCAGCAGGCGAAGTGAAGGCAGCGGATATGCCGGAGATTCGAGAGCAGATCGAAATGGGCGTGGATGACGGCATTATGACACTAGAGATGATGGATGATTGGTATTAATTGATGACTAGGAAATAAGCACAAGAAGAAAGACGAATTCTTCTTGTGCTTATTTATTTTGCTCCGTGCGAAAAGCTTTCGGCGAGATACCGACTTTTTTCTTAAAGAGGTAGCTGAAATAATTTGGATCATTATAGCCGATCTCAAAGGCGATTGCTGTGATCAGCAGATCTGTTTCTTTTAGTAGTTCTTTGGCGTGATTCAGCCGAATCTCAGTTAGTGCATCAATAAAGGTTTTTCCCTTTGTTTGAGAGAAAAGGGTACTTAGATAAGTCAAGCTGACGCCTGTATCATCAGCGGCTGCCTGTAAGGAAAGATTTGGATCCGAATAGTTTTCCAGCATTTCTTTGTATACGGTGGTCACAACAGGATGTTCTTGTTCCTTTTTTTGATAGCTTTTTTCTTTTACCCCATTTTTAATCGCTGTCAGCAGGACTTCCAGTAAAAGCCGATATACGGAAGGGGTATTACTGATCAAGACAAGGTCGGATTCTTGATATTCGGCCAAAACTTTCTTCCCTTGGTTAGTATCCAGTTTCTCCAAGAACTTCATCAAGTATTGGGCAATTTGATAGGCGTAGGAGGAAGAGAAACCTTTTTCTATTTGTAGACCTTGTAAAATTACATTGATTGACTCTGTTACACGAAAATCTTGATTGAGATCCAGCAGGGTTTTATCTGGTAAAACGAATCTCGCGTCTTCAATGTTTACTGTGTCGGCAAGACGAATGATTTTTCCGCTGAAGGGTTCAAGGTTGTCGATCGCATATTGCTGCGTGACCAGCAGATTATTGCGCAGCTCTGTCAGGCGATTGGAGGTATTGCCGAGCGCGATGACAAAAGCGGATTCCTCAATACTTTGAAGTTCATATTTTAAAATATCAGCCGCATAATAGGCTTTTTCCATGGACTTCGCTTCTGTTGGACCGCTTACCAGCCCCTTGATCGTCAACGTATCATAGACTACTGACAGAACACTTTTATCAGAGCCAAAGATTTCATTGAAACGCAGGATCAAGTGTTGATAGTTTTGTTCATTTAAATGCTGCTGAGGCAGTTTGACGTAAAGAGCGGTTAGATATTGCCCTAATAAGTTGAAGTTGAGCTTTTCCTGCCGTTCGATCAATTCACCAGGCTCGTAGCCGCTTTTTTCTAAATGATGAAAAAAATGTTCCTTGTAGTATTCGAAGTGCAGTATTTTGTTCTTTTGATCCGGCTGCTTTTGTCGTTCGTATTCTTGCTGGATCTGTTTTTGCGAGGACATGATAGCGCTGATCAGCTCGTTCGTAGTCACTGGTTTGGTGATATAGGAATCGACACCGATAGAGATCGCTTCTTGGGAGTAGGCAAAATCATCATAGCCGCTGATGATGATCACATGAAGCCAAGGCAGCATTTCTTTAGCGTAACGAGCAAGATCTAATCCGTTCATGAAGGGCATCCGAATATCTGTCAAAAGCAGATCCGGCTTCAATTCCTGCATCATGGAAAGGGCCATGTCCCCATCACTGGCTTCGCCGACAAACTGAACTTCACCTTCTTTTTCCAATTTGGCGAGTTGTTTGCGCAGGGATAAGCGAATGATTTCTTCGTCTTCCGCAATAAACACTTTAAGCATCTTCGTTCCCCATTTCTTGAAAGACATCTGTCTGGATCGGTAAAATGATCGTAACGGTCGTTCCTTGATTTTCTTGACTTGTCATCTTCAGCTCAGCCGTTTCACCAAAATAAAGGCGCAATCTGCGGTAAATATTATATAGTCCATAACCGCCTGATACACCAGTCGGATCCAGCTCGCGGATATTCTTTTGTAAGGTTTCGATTTTCTGGCGAGACATCCCCACACCATTGTCAGTGACTTCAAAAACTAAACGCTGCTCCTGCTGGCTGCCATTGATTTGGATAAGTCCACGTCGACGGCTGTGCTTGATGCCATGATACATGGCATTTTCGACGATTGGCTGCAGGATCATTTTCAACATTCTGACCTGCTCGATTTTCGGATCGATCGTGATTTGGTACTCCAAAATTGATCCATAACGGGTTTTTAAAATTTGCAGATAGCTTTTAACGTGTTCAATTTCTTGTTGAACGGTCACCCAGTCGTTGCCGTTGTTAAGGGTCAATTTAAAAAAGTTTGATAAGGCTAACGTCGTTTCAACGACACGTTCTGGTTCGTCTAATTCAGACAGGGTGATGATCGCATCCAAGCTGTTGTAAATAAAATGCGGAGTAATCTGAGCTTGCAAGGCTCTTAGCTCAGCCTTAGCGATGGCTTGTTGCTTGCGATCGTTCTGTTCCAGCAAGGCTTTGATCTGAGTCGTCATTTGATTGACCTCAGTGGAAAGATGGTCGAACTCGATGATCTCGGAGCTTTCGACTTTGGTATCTAAATTTCCTTTAGAAACTTCAGACAGAGAGGTCAAAATTTTATCCATCGGAATCTTTATGCGAGCATTTAAATTCTTTTTATTGCGGCTGATAATAATGACCAGAACGATCACTAAACAAATTTCTAAAAATAGTAAAACAATGATGGTTTGAAAAATCTGGTTGCTTTTTTTATTGGAAAGATTGATCTCGCCGGTCACGAATTCCTGCAGCGTGTCTTTTAATAGAACATTGACGTTTCGAATCTCAACTAGGATGGCTTCGCTGTCACTGATTGGTTTTTCAGCGGCGAAATTTTTTTTGATAGTAGAAACGTAATGTCGATCCGTGTCCAAAATACGTTTAGCAACATCTAATGTTTGCTGCTGGTCGAAAGATGAAGAGCTGTCCTTCAATTTATCTAATTCCTTTTGATAATGCAGGATCACCTCTGTCGGGTCCTGCATTCTGGTCGGCTTGCCGGTGATCAAGTAAAAGACTGAATTATCGATTTTTACCGCCATTTCAGAATTGAGCTTATTGACATCGTTGACATTCTCAATCGACTGTCGGTATTGAAAGATATTCACCATAAAGAAAATACTGATCAACACCATGGGCAGAATGGCTAACAGGATCACCAGCTTATAATGATAATCTAAGGTATTTCCGATACTTATCCGCTTCATGATCAATACCCTCGTTCATCGATTTTAGTTAAATCGGAATACTCGGAGAAGACCTGTCCCGTTGTGTAGTTTTCCTTAGGGACATCTTTTCCATCTAAGACAGCAGTGACGACTTCAAACAGTTTATCACCCATGTTTGGATCACATTCGATCACACAATTGATCTTCCCGGCCTTCAGTAAATCAATGGCGCTTTGCTGACCGTCAACACTGCAAATCGTGACATCCTTGCCTGGTTTAATATCAGTCTCTTCTAAATAGGAGACAACGCCATCCGCCATATCATCATTGTGGCAATAAATCACATCGACTTGTTTTAGATCCTGAGATTTCGCCACATTTTTGATCGCCTCTCGACCTTTGGAAAGCATAAAGTCGCCGTGGACTGAAGCAACCAGTTGGAAACGTGGATCGTCCTTCAATCCTTCAACTAAGCCATCATGGCGGCTGATCGCCGGAGAAGCATCCTTGCTGCCTTGAATCTCTACAATATTGATTGGTGCTGGAGCATCCTTATATTTTTTCTTTAGAAAATCCGCGGTTTGGATTCCTTGAATTGGAACATCGGGTCCAACGAAAGTTTTATAAAGATCCGAATCCTCTTTGGAGATCAGCCGATCATTGATGACTACAGGGATATCAGCATCGGCTGCTTCTTCTAAAACATGCTTCCAACCAGTTTCCACGATCGGAGTCAGAATAATCAGGTCTACGCGTGAGGCGATGAAGGAACGGACATCTTTGATTTGTTCCGCCTGACTTTGGTTCGCATTTTCGTAAAGTATTTTATAGTTAGCCCTTTTTCCCGCCTCTAAAACAGATTCCGTGTTGCGTTCTCGCCAAGAACTTTCTGCGCCGATCTGGGAGAACCCGATTACATATTGTTTCTTTTCTTCATCTGAGTTGGAGTTTCCTGCTGAGCAGCTAGTCAACAATAAAAGCACTAGCATTAAAAACGAAAACCTTTTCATTTTGTAGTCCTCCTCATAGCGCTATCGCTTCTTACTTATATTGTATGAAAAAAAAATTACCAAAGATAGCGTATCGAAAATATTTATAGCAAGTCTCTGAAAATAATCAAGGTTCTTTTTGAATGATTTTCTATGATGCTATAATCTGCTGAATAATTTAAAGAAAATCAACATAAATGATTCGTGGTAGCGTTTTCAATCCCGCTTTATGATTAACTCATCAAAAGAAAAGCGAGGGAAAATTAATGAAGAAGAAAAAATTGGTCAGCGCGTTTATGTCACTTACAATCCTTGGTACACTGTTAGCCGGATGTGGCGGAGGAGGAAACGCCTCTGAGGATTCAGGTGCGAAAAAAGGCAAAGACGACAAGATCACGATTGGTTTTTCTCAATTAGGGGCAGAAAGTCAGTGGCGGACAGCCAATACGAAATCCGTCCAAGATGCAGCGAAAAATGATCCAGACGTAACCTTAAAATTCTCTGACGCGCAACAAAAGCAAGAAAATCAAATTTCAGCTATTCGTAATTTCATTCAACAAGGTGTCGATGTGATCGCAGTAGCTCCCGTTGTAGAAACTGGTTGGGAAACAGTCTTAACCGAAGCCAAGGATGCAAATATTCCTGTATTAATCGTTGACCGGAAGGTGGAAGGCAAGAAGGTTGAGGATCTGTACAACGCACGGATCGGGACCGACTCTAAAGATGAAGGCGAACGCGGTATCAAATGGCTAGAAGACAAGTTGAAAGCTGATGGCAAAGAAGGCGATGAATTGAACATCGCTCATCTGCAGGGAACGACTGGTTCTTCTGCTCAAGTAGGCCGTACAGCTGGGATCACAGAAGGCGTTGCGAAGCATGATAAATGGAAGGTTATTGAAAAGCAATCTGGAAACTTCACTCGTGCTGAAGGAAAAGAAGTTATGGAAGCCTTTATGAAATCGAATGGCGACAATATCGATGTGCTCTTCTCGGAAAATGATGATATGGCGATGGGTGCACTTCAAGCAATCGAAGAAGTCGGCAAAGTGCCTGGTAAAGATATTACCGTTATTTCTTTTGACGGAACCAATGATGCGTTAGAACAAGTCGTCGATGGAAAAATCAATTGTGTTGTAGAATGTAGTCCGTTATATGGGGAAGACATCATCGAAACAGCTAAAAAATTAGCTAAAGGCGAAAAAGTCGAAAAAGAAGTAATTGTTAAAAACGGCATCTTTGATAGTAAGAATGCTGAAGAAAACCTACCAAGACCTTACTAATACTTTAAAAGGAATAGAGGTCACTCTATTCCTTTTTATTCTAGCTAGAAGCGTTTAGAGGAGGAATCCACACATGGAAAATGAAATCGTCCTATCCCTAGAGCATATCTCAAAAGAGTTCCCTGGGGTGAAGGCTTTAGATGACGTAAAGATCAATCTCCGCAAGGGAGAAGTACACGCCTTGATGGGCGAAAATGGTGCTGGAAAATCCACCATGATCAAGGTAATGACTGGTGTTTATCCCAAGACGAGCGGCACGATCTTACTGAATAATCAACAGATCGAACCGCAAACACCACAAGAAGCACAAGAAGCAGGTATCAGTACCGTTTATCAGGAAATCAATTTATGTACGAATTTGACAGTAGCGGAAAACATCTATATCGGTCGTCAACCAAAAAAGATGGGTAAGATCGATTGGAAAAAAATGAATCTTGATGCCAAGAAGCTATTAGGAACATTGAAGATCGATGTAGATGTCACACAAACTCTCGACAGTTACTCCGTTTCAGTCCAACAAATGATCGCCATCGCCCGGGCAGTAGATATGTCTTCAGGAGTATTGATTTTAGATGAACCAACGTCAAGTTTGGATGGCAATGAGGTAGAGCAATTATTCGGAATCATTCGCGAGTTGAAAAAGAATGGCATGGCGATTTTATTCGTAACGCACTTTTTGGATCAAGTCTACGCGATCTCGGATCGAATCACAGTGTTGCGTAATGGTCGTTGGATTGGAGAATATCCGGCAAGTGAACTGAGTCAGATCGATTTGGTGACGAAAATGATTGGACAGGAATTTAAGGACGAAAACTCACGAGCCTTTAGAAAAACTACGGAATACCCGCAAACAAATTTTATTCAAATGCGGAATGTCACTAAAAAAGGTGTGATCAATGATTTTTCAATGAGTATTCGTGAAGGCGAGGTTTTAGGCCTCGCAGGTTTGCTGGGTTCTGGGCGAAGTGAAGTGGCAGAGCTGTTGTTCGGAGCACAGGAATTCGATGATGGCGTTCTTTATCTCGATAATGATCATATTAAAAAAATGTATCCGCAAAAAGCGATCAAGGAAAATATTGGTTTTTGTTCCGAAGATCGAAAAGTGTCAGGAATCCTAGCTGATCTAAGTATTCGTGAGAATATCATCGTCTCCCTACAGGCAAAATGCGGCTGGAAACGGATCGGCTTCAAGGAGCAGCAGGAGATTGCAGAAAAATATATCAAGCTGTTGAATATCAAAACACCAAATGCCGATAAAAAGGTGGGGGAATTATCAGGCGGGAATCAGCAAAAAGTCTTGTTGGCACGCTGGCTCGTCACCGAACCCAAGTTGTTGATCTTAGATGAACCGACAAGAGGGATCGATATCGGTTCTAAAAGAGAGATTGAAAGTTTGATTTTATCACTATCTAGAGACGGAGTATCGATCTTGTTTATCTCTTCTGAATACGAGGAAATGGTTCGCTGTTGTGATCGAATCATCGTTTTAAGAGATCGACTTTCAGTAGCTGAATTGATCGAAGAAGAAATTTCCGAAAATAATATTATGAGCGCTATTGCCGGGGAGGTATCATAATGGAAAAACTCAAACCATTGTTAAAACGAAAGGAATTGTGGGCGGTAGTCGGTCTGTTGCTGATCTTATTGTTCAACTTATTCTTCTCACCGAACTTTTTCAAATTGTCTATCAATGATGGACATCTCTATGGAAGCATGATCGATGTGCTGAACCGCGGAGCCTCCTTAGTGATCGTGTCTACCGGCGTTTGTTTAGTTATCGCGACTCGCGGGATCGATATTTCCGTCGGCTCAGTCAATGCCTTAGGGGCGATGATCGCCGCTTATCTATTGACGATCGGAATGCCCGTTGGTGCAGCAATCATAGCCGGACTGATCGCTGGCTGTCTCTGCGGATTATGGAATGGCTTCTTAGTGGCAAGATTGAATATCCAACCGATGATCGCAACGTTGATCTTGATGACAGTCGGACGTGGGCTTGCCCAAATCATTTCAGGCGGAGAGATTTTAACTTTGGGCAAAACTTCCTATTCATTTATCGGTCGCGGTTACCTCTTTGGTTTGCCATTTCCTGCAATTTTAATGGGCTTGGTGGTACTGGGTGTTTATCTGCTGACTAGAAAAACGTCGCTCGGATTATCGATCGAATCTGTTGGAATCAATGAACAATCGGCACGTTATGCAGGTATCAATACACGCCAAGTTCTATGGATCTGCTACATAATTTGTGGTGTGCTGGCGGCATTGAGCGGTATGATGGATAGCGCTAATGTTTCCAGTGCAGATGGAAACAACAATGGATTAGCGTTGGAACTAGATGCGATTCTAGCTGTTGTATTAGGCGGAACTTCAATGGATGGCGGTAAATTCTACCTTGGCGGAACGGTCATCGGGGCCCTGTTTATCCAAACCCTGAGTACGACTATCTTTACCTTTGGGATTCCTTCAGAAACAATCATGGTGGTCAAGGCCATCGTTGTCATCTTTGTCGTACTGCTTTCTTCCGAACGAATGAAAGACTGGTCGGCGGCTATGAAACAGAAAAGAAAGGAAGGTGCCTCAGTTGAAAATTAAAATTGGCAATTTAAACGTTCCGTTATTGGCTTCTATTGGGATTTTCTTACTCTTGTTTCTAGCCGGCTCAGTCATGTATCCTAGCTTTTTATCCTTACGAGTTGTTTTAAATCTGTTTATCAATAATGCGCATCTGATCGTGTTGGCTTGCGGTATTTGTTTTCCAATTTTGACTGGCGGTATCGATTTATCAGTTGGCGCAGTGATTGCGATGACCTCGATGATTGCGGCAGCTTTATTAAAGGGTGGTATGAATGCCTTTTTAGTGATCGCTATTTGTTTGATCGTCGGTGCTGTCTTCGGAACAGTCCAAGGCTTCTTGATCCAGTATTTCAGAATGCATCCATGGATCGTTACTCTGGCGGGTATGTTCTTTGCCCGCGGAGTCTGCTACTTGATCTCGATCGAATCGATTCCTATTACAAACGATGCTTTTTACGATCTCTCACAATTTAAAGTCTATTTGTTGCCGGGCTACTTTATTTCCCTCAATGTGTTGATTGCGATCGTCTTCGTGCTTGTTTGTATCTACTTATCAAAATATACGCAGTTCGGTCGTACCGTTTATGCGATGGGCGGCAATATGCAATCAGCGATGCTAATGGGATTGCCAGTGGGTCGGACAAAAATAATGATTTACTCATTAAGCGGCTTTGCTTCTTCACTAGCGGGTGTCATGTTCAGCTTCTATACCTTATCAGGGTATGGCTTGCATGCTCAAGGGCTGGAAATGGATGCAATCGCGGCCTGTGTAATCGGCGGCGTATTACTGACAGGCGGTGTCGGTTCTCTGATCGGACCGGTGATTGGTGTCTTGATTACTGGTGTGATACGTACGATGGTCGATTTCCAAGGAACGCTCAGCTCATGGTGGACCAAGATATTTGTCGGCTTACTGATGCTTCTATGTATCGTGATGCAGGTAGCAATCGTTAATCGCGACAAACGAACGAAGGGCAAAAAGAAACGAAAAGAGGAGAAGCTGGAAGAGCCTGTTGATGTAGTAGTATAACTGAATGAAATAGATATTAACGAGTTCCTAAAAAAGGGCTCGTTTTTTTTTTGCATAATGCTTCCTTATTACGAGCTAACTGTCAGTTTGGCTTTTCGCAGTCAACAATAATTGAACACCACAGCGCTTTAATTGTTGTTTAAGGAAATATCTGCTATGGTCTGATTAGTAAAAAAACAAGGAGCCTTTCGAATGTATAAGAAAAGTTATGGAATCATTCTCCTATTTCTTCTATTCCTTTTCCCAGTGAAAGCCCAAGCTGCTCATCATTGGCTGACGACTGAACAGCAAATGGAGCAGCTGAAACAATACCATCAATTTTATGGAGCGGCTTTTTCTAATGAGGGCGTTGACGATGATTTTGGTATGTACAAAATTCCAGGATTATATCAGGCTGAAACACTGAGCTTGGCAACCAATGAGATTGTGGATAGTCGGACGATGACACCGCAGGGAGTTACCCTGACAGAAAAATATCTTTTGATCTCGGCGTACAGTCATGATCATCAGAATCATTCCGTGATCTATATGCTGGATCGACAAACACATCGTTTTATTAAAACTGTCGTATTGCCAGGGCACCCACATCTTGGCGGGTTGGCCTATGATCCGAAGCATGAGCGGGTTTGGGTCACAACTGGAGGACTGTTTGCGGGCTTATCGTCGATTGATTTGAAAGAGATGGAAGCATATCAGCTGAAGAAGAACCATGTCATTTCGTACCATCAGCAATTTTCCTTAAAAGAAGTTTCTCATGCTTCGGCTTTGAGCTATACCTCTGGCGTTTTAGTCGTGGGTTATTTTACTTTGGGTGAATATGGACGCATGGCGACTTATCGTTTAAACAATCAAGGTGAATTAACGATCGCTTCCCAAGAAAAGGTTTCGAGTTTTGATCAGGGAAAGAAGGGTCAATCGGGAGTAACACCGATTCCACCCTCTCAATTTGCTCGTTCCCTTGGTTCTTGGAAAACTTTGGACATGATTCAAGGATTGACTTTCTATAAGGATTATTTAGTGATGTCTCAGTCGTGGGGACCTGATCGCCCAGAGAAAATCTATTTCTTTAATCTAGATAAGGTCGATAATTTCTTCTCGCTTAAGGATGCAGAGTTTTCAGTGGACACGCCGCCTTACATTGAACAAATCACTACTGACGGCAATCAGTTGTATGCACTTTTTGAAGGAGGCGCATGGCCATATCGAACGAGAAATCCCGTGCTGGTGGATCATGTTATTCAGCTTGATATTGAAAATCTGCTGTCTAAAAAGTCCAATAATTATGACTGATTATTAAAATAGAATTGATTATAAGGCTAAAGCCATTAAGAGTTTTCTTGCGGGAAAGCTCTTTTTTGTGGCAATCATGAAACGTGTTTCAGATCGTGAAACGAGTTGAGTTGTAAGCGGTATCTATTTATTTTTGGAATAGCGGCCCGTATACTAAACACATCATAAAAGAAGGAGAGAAAATGATGAAAGCGAAAATCATGGATAGCATGCAAAAATTTTCGAAGGCAATGTTTGTTCCTGTATTGATTTTGCCGATAGCCGGTATTTTGATTGCGATCGGAAATGTGTTTACCAATCCGCGGTTGATTGAGACTTTTGGCTTTTTAGATAATCCGATCACGATGGGATTTGGCAGTATCTTGTCAGCGGCCTTACTGCCAGTTTTGACAAACCTCGGAGTGATCTTCTGTGTCGGAATTGCGTTGGGATTAGCCAATAAGAAAAAGGCGGAGGCCGCGTTTACCGCGCTGCTTGGTTACTTAGTATTCCTATATGCCATGAATAAATTTATGGAGATTCGCGATATGCTGGTGGCGCCTGAACAATTGCAAGGTTCAGGACAAGCTTTAGTTTTAGGCGTTCAAGTCTTGGACATGGGTGTTTTTCTAGGAATTATTCTTGGGATCGTAGTGGCGTTGATCCACAATCGTTTCATTGATACGACCTTTAATAATGCTTTTCAAGTTTACGGCGGTGCCCGCTTTGTCTTTATTGTTTTGATTCCGGTATTAGTGCTGGTAGCTATTCTGCTTTCATTTATCTGGCCGGTTATTCAACAAGGGATCGATGGTTTAGGCGGAGTCATTCAGAAAACTGGAAACTTTGGAATCTTCCTCTATGGATCGTTAGAACGGTTGTTGATCCCGACTGGATTGCATCATTTAATCTATACGCCATTCTTATATACGTCTCTCGGCGGCGTGGCAGAAGTTGGTGGTCAGGTTTTCGAAGGCGCGCGAAATATCTACTTTGCAGAGATTGCTGATCCTGCGATCAAAGTCCTATCTCAAAGCGTGATCTGGGATGCTCGAGGGATTTCGAAAATGTTCGGTTTGATCGGAGCTTGTTTAGCGATGTATCAGACAGCGAAGCCAGAAAACAAATTCAAAGTAAAAGCGATCTTGATTCCAGCAGTTGTGACCTCGTTTGTCGCCGGAGTAACTGAGCCGATTGAATTTTCATTTATGTTCGTGGCCCCGGCACTGTTTGTCATTCATTCAGCCTTGAGCGGATTGAGTATGGTGGCACTGAATATTCTCGGATCAAGGGCGATCGGTCCGAATGGCTTTATTGACTTTCTGCTTTATAATATTCCATTGGGAACAGAGAAGACCCGATGGCCGATCTATCTCTTAGTCGGTGTGGCCTTCTTCTTTATCTATTACTTTATTTTCCGCTTCTTGATCGTTAAGTTTAACTTCAAGACGGTTGGACGAGAAGATGAGGACCAAGAGACGAAGCTTTATTCGAAGAAGGATTATAACGAGAAAAAAATGGCAGTACCGGATGATGGCGCATTAGCAGCTCCAACATCTGATGATGAACTTTCAGGGAAAATAGTGGAAGGTTTGGGCGGAGCCGAAAATATCAAAACCATCGATAATTGTTACACCCGGCTGCGTCTAAAGCTAGCCAATCCAGCTTTAGTGAATGAAGGGCTGTTGAAAAATCAAACCCAGGCAAAAGGCGTTATCAGTAACGGAGAAAATGTCCATGTGGTTTACGGCTTGACCGTACCGCAAGTGCGCGAGAAACTTGAAAAATATTTAGGAAGAGACAGTGGAGGAGACGAATAGATATGAAAAAATTCTCAGTAGTAATTGCCGGCGGCGGGAGTACCTTTACTCCAGGAATCGTCATGATGATGTTGGATAACTTAGAACGCTTTCCCTTAAAAACCTTGAAATTATACGACAATGATGGCGATCGCCAAGGAGTTCTCGGTGAAGCATTAGAGATTTTGTTGAAGGAGCAAGCACCAGAGATTGACTTTCTGTATACGACCGATCCGGAAGTTGCATTCACCGATGTAGATTTTTGTATGGCACATATTCGTGTGGGAAAATACGCGATGCGGGAAAAAGATGAAAAAGTTCCATTGCGTCATGGCGTATTTGGTCAGGAAACCTGCGGGCCAGGCGGAATCGCTTATGGCATGCGCAGCATCACTGGCATGCTGGAGATTATCGATTACATAGAAAAATATTCGCCGGACTGCTGGATGCTGAATTATTCTAATCCTGCGGCGATCGTCGCTGAGGCCTGCCGTGTGTTGCGACCAGAATCGAAAGTGCTGAACATTTGCGATATGCCGATAGGAACACTGCGCCGGATGTCCCAGATCATCGGCAAGAAACCGGAAGAATTAGAGGTTCGCTACTTTGGCTTGAATCATTTTGGCTGGTGGACCAGTGTCAAGGACAAAGAGGGACATGAGTACATTGACCAAATTCGGAATTATGTTTCCGAACATGGCTACTTGACGCAAATCGAAGTAGATACCCAGCATACCGATCCAAGCTGGCAGGAAACTCATAAGAAAGCCAAGGATATTTTAGCAGTAACACCAGAGTATTTGCCGAACACGTACTTGAAATATTACTTGTATCCTGATTACGTATTTGAACACATGAAGGACCATCCAGAATTTACCCGTGCGAATGAAGTGATGGAAGGTCGGGAAAAAAATGTTTTTGATCATGCCAAACAAATCATCGCTAATGGCTCCGCAGAGGGCATTGCCTTTGACATTGATGCTCATGCGACCTTCATCGTTAACTTAGCGCGTGCGATTGCCTTCAATACTCATGAACGGATGGTGATGATCGTGGAAAATAATGGCGCGATCGCCAATTTCCCTGATGATGCAATGGTGGAAGTCCCATGTATTGTTGGTACAGATGGACCAGAAGCATTGACTCAAGGACAAATTCCAGCCTTCCAGCAAGCATTGATGTTCCAGCAGGTCACTGTTGAAAAATTAGTAGTCGAGGCTTATGTAGAGAACAGCTATCAAAAAATGTGGCAAGCATTGACTTTATCGAAAACCGTTCCAAGTGCGCAGATAGCTAAGGAACTATTAGATGATCTGATTGCCGAAAACGGTGATGCTTGGCCAGAATTACATTAATTTTAAAGGATGTGGCAGCAACGATGATTGAGTTGCTGCTACGATCCTTTTTTTCTAAAAAGATTACTGGAGGAACGGGAATGGAAATTACGATGATCGGTCTGGGCAAAATGGGTTTAGGAGTTGCTGAGAATTTATTGCGACATCAACATAAAGTGAAAGGTTTAGATATAGATCCTAATGTTGCAGAAACATTAACAGATTTAGGCGGAGTCTTTTACTCAGATATTGAAAGTCTGTTAGAAAATCAAAGGGATCGGCGGATTGTGTGGCTGATGCTGCCAGCCGGAAGCTTGACGAATGATATGATTGTAGAGGTTACTGAAAGATTGAAGGAAGGCGATATCGTGATTGATGCCGGAAATTCTCATTATCAGGACAGCTTAAACAATTTTGATTATTGTCAGGCAAAGGGTATTCATTTTATTGACATTGGAACTTCCGGCGGTGTGGAAGGTGCAAAGCATGGGGCATGTATGATGATCGGTGGCGAACAGGTTGTTTTTGAGGATCTGAAGCCAATCTTTGCTGATCTATGCGTAGAAAAAGGCTTTATCTATTGCGGAGCTGTTGGAAGCGGGCATTATCTTAAGATGGTTCATAACGGCATCGAATATGGGATGATGCAATCAATTGGCGAAGGCTTCAATTTACTTCATCATAGTCCTTATGACTATCAAATGAAGGATGTTGCTCAAGTATTTAATCATGGTTCAGTGATTCGCTCTTGGTTAATGGAACTAATGGAAAATATCTATCGCGATCGAGTGAATCTGACTGAGATTGCAGGAATCATCCCATCTTCCGGAGAGGGGAAATGGACGGTTGAGGAAGCGCTGAAATTAAAGGTGAACCTGCCGGTGATCACCCAATCACTTATGACACGCTTTGCATCAGAGGATTGTGATAAAATAAGTGAGAAGCTTGTCGCATTATTGCGCAATCAGTTTGGCGGACACGCCTTTGTAAAGGATGAATGATTTTGTCAGTTTTTTTAGGAATAGATATCGGCACGACCGCTATCAAGTTAGGTGTAATTCAGGAAAATGCTTTGCTTTATACCAGTGATTTACCGCTTCAAACCTATGGAGATGATCGGATCAAGTATCAAGACGGAAATGAACTTTTAACGATTTTGCAGGCTGGAATTTTAGCCATTCCGACTTCGCTTCGTCAACAAATTTCGACTATTAGTTTCAGTACAGCGATGCACAGCCTGATGCCTGATGATGGCGAAAAGCAAGTTTTTTTATGGTCAGATCTGCAAGCAGCGGAGACGATGGATCGCTTTAAGCAAACGAACTTAGCAACACATTTTTATGAAATTTCCGGCACTCCAATCCATGCCATGTCTCCGTTTGCCAAGCTGCTTTATTTCCAAGAAAAAGAACTGTATCCAGCAGGGACACGTTGGTATGGGATCAAGGAACTGGTCATGGAGTATTTTACTGGAAAACCAGTGATCGATTACTCTACCGCCTCCGCAACAGGCTTGTTCGATTTGAGGAAAAAACAATGGAGCCCTAAGATTCTCGCTTACCTTGATATTAATGCGGAGCAATTAGCACCGCTAGTTGATACGGATCAAGCATTTGAGCTACTCCCTGAAATACGTGATCTATTTGACTTTTCTGCTGGCACAAAGGTCGTCATTGGCGCAAGCGATGGCACATTAGCGGCCTATGCCAGCTATTATGCGACGGGCAGATCCGCTAGCTTAACGATCGGAACAAGCGCGGCGGTCCGTCAGATCACGGACACCATTCACTTAGATCAGACCAAGCAAAATTTCTGCTACTACTTGAAAAACGATTTATTTGTTAGTGGGGCACCTTCTAACAACGGTGGGGTCGTTTTGGCTTGGGCTGCCAATCATTTAGCTGATAATCCAGCGAAATTTTATGAACTGCTGCCAGATCTATTCGAACAAACGGAGTTAGGTGCGAATGGGTTACGCTTTTGGCCCTATCTGAATGGCGAACGCGCCCCTTACTGGAGTAATGAAATCAAAGGCGGTTTCTATGATTTGACCCTGCAGCATACACGAATGGATATGCTGCGAAGTGTGATTGAAGGGGTTCTATTAAATATTCGTAAGCTGGTTGAACTTGTCGCAAAGGATGAATCATTATCTGTCAGCGGCGGCTTTTTCCAAACAGCAGTTTTGGGGCAATTAGCAGCAGACGTTTTTGGTGTAGCTTGCTATTACGCACCGCAAAATGAGCCGATTTTCGGTTTGTACTATTTATTAGAGCAGCCGAACGTACTGGTTCAAGAGGCGCAAGAAGCCTTTTTCCCTGAGCCAACCAATCATGAATCTTATACGCGGCTAGCTCAAACCTACTTTAGCAATTAGCTTTGAGTGAATTCTTGAACGATGTATTCCATCAATAATAATAGCTTGCCAAAGAAGCTGTTGTATTTGATGTTTTGACTATCTAGCGGCCGTTCGTCAGCCACTTCAAAGATGATCGTTGCCGCCTCAGTCGCGCGGGATTGACTGTTACCAGTAAACAGAATAGTAGGGATCTTGCGTTCTTGGGAAAACTGCATTTTCTCAATCACTTTTTGAGTCTCGCCGGATTTGGATATGACAATCAGCATACTGATGTTATCGGCATTATTGTTGATGATCCCCGACGAATCTGCTGCATTTACGAAAAGCGTCTTGATTCCATTGACCAGGAGTTTCTTATAAAGATATTCGGCAATGATACTTGAAAAACCGGTCGCGTAAATCGTGATGAACTTTCCTTGATCGGCTTGATAGATTTGCTTCATATTTTGGATCGAAGGAGCGATTCTCTCGGTTGGAATTGAGATATCAACGGTAGCCTCAACCAATTGGTTTTGGGGTTGGTATTGATTTTTCAAGAAGTAAAATAGCTCTAAGTAACCAGAAAAATCTAATTTTTGTGCTAGACGCACAATAGTTGCTGGAGAAGTATATAAGGTAGCAGCGATTTTTCTTAATGAAACACCATCTAGTTCATTGACGTGAGCTGCTAAGTAAGTCAAGATCGTTCGGTCATTATCCGATAGTTGTTTTCCTTTAGTCACTAATTCTAAATCCATTTTCACACCTCTTATAATAATCAATAGAGCCCTTACTTTGGTATTATACACTAAGGGGATTGAAAAAAAGAAATCAGCATTTTGAAGAGTTGAAACAAAAGATCGGATGAAAGGAGCAAAAAAATATGTTTGGATTATTCAAAAGTAAAAGCAGCGAGATCAATACACCTGTTAATGGCGAGGTTGTTGATCTAAAAGAAGTCAGTGATCCGATGTTCAGCGAAAAAATGATGGGGGAAGGCTTCGCTGTGAAACCCTCAGATGGAAAAATCTGTGCACCGATCAAGGGTACAGTGAAATCCGTCTTCCCATCATTGCATGCCTTGACCTTGGAAGCCGAAGATGGCTTGGACATTCTGATTCATATCGGGCTGGACACTGTCGAGTTGAACGGTGACGGCTTCAGTTCAACCATTCAAGAAGGTCAAAAAGTCAAAGCTGGTGATCCATTGGTTCAAGTTGATCTGGCTTTTTTAGCAGAAAACAAGAAAGATGATGTCGTGATCGTCGTTTTCCCGGAATTGAAGGACAAAAAAGTTGAAATAAATTTTGGCGAAAAACAAGTTGGCGAGATTGCTGCTGTCTTAAAATAGAACATTTATTGAAAATTTCAAATTAAAGTCTGTTATTTTAAAAAGAAAAGTTCAATCGATAGAATGACAAATGCCAGAGTAGAAATCGAGTTCCAGTCATCGATCAGCAGGCTATAATTTGAGCAGCTTTTGGAGATTATAGAGTTGATTATGGCATCGTCTTTTATTGAGTAGATTGAATCAATTTTGAAGATAGTACACTTGTTATGAATGAGTTGCAAGTCACCCGCTTGATCAGTACTAAAAATCGTCTAGCTGCTAAACTGCATGGTGAGAAAGAATACGATTATTTCAAAACGGTGAATCAAGGGGCGGCATCGATCTTGTGGGCGGCTACTAGTCCTTTGCTGAAGGATAAAGGCAGAGTATTTATCGAGGATTCGAATATCGGGACAGTTGTTAGCGAAGCAAGCACATCAAAATTTGGTGTCCGTCCTTGGTCGATTGATCCTGCTAAAGCAGAACGGCTATGGATGCTGGGGGAAGAATTACTTGGTGAAAAGTTCTCAAGCTAGGGTTACTTATTTACCTCATTGATAATAAGCCATCTTCAAGTACATAAATCCTATATGATAAAATAAGGGAAGCAAACGTGTATTCTTGGAGGTGTTAACACTATGGCTACTATATTGATTGCAGAAGATGAAAAACAGATCCAAACGATTATTGCGGATTATGCTAAGAAGGAGGATCATTCGGTACTTTTGGCTGATGATGGTGCTGAGGCGCTGGCTATCCTAAAGAATCATCCAGTTGAGTTACTGATCCTGGATATCATGATGCCGAATGTCGATGGTTATGATGTTTGTAAGCAGGTTCGAGAAATCAGTGATTTACCGATTATTTTCCTAACCGCGAAAGTTGAGGAAGCAGATAAGCTGCATGGCTATCACTTGGGTGCCGATGATTATGTAACGAAACCTTTTAGTCCCAATGTTCTGATGGCAAAAGTACGAGCACTTCTCAAAAGGACAGGAGGGGGAGCGGAGAAGGAGGATTTCCTGAAAGCAGGTCAGATCGTTTTAGACCCCAGTTCTCATGAAGTAGCAGTAGAAGATGCTGTTGTTGAATTGACCCACACGGAATATGAGCTTCTGCTGTTATTCATGCAGCATCCTAAGCACGTCTTCTCAAGGGAACAGCTGCTTAATCGAATCTGGGGTTATGATTTTGAGGGAACGACCAGAACAGTAGATGTCCACGTGAAGAATCTGCGGCAAAAATTAGGAAAAGAAGGACAGGCGATCGTTACGTTGATTCGTTCGGGCTACAAATTTGAGGTGAATGCGGATGACTGATCACTCTTCTCACAAGTGGTATTCGATCTATCTAACAAATAAAAAAATCTTTTTTCTATCTAAAATCGTCATTGCCGGCTGTCTCTTGTCCTACATCGTGTCTTCAGCTTTTGATGGTTGGATCAGAGACAGTGTCTTTATCGTTTTGCTGCTGGTGTTGATTTTAAGCTGGGATTTGTTATTGCGAAAAATTGTTTCTCAACCGATTCATGAAATCAGTGAAGCAGCTCAGCGCATGACCGCTTTAGATTTTTCAGAACCGTGTCCGGTCAATTCTAACGATGAGCTTGGAGCACTTGCGGAAAATTTAAATCAAACGGCGAGCAATCTTGAGCAGGCCCTGCGCCAACGAAAAGACCTAACGGATTCCTTGTCGCATGAACTGAAAACACCATTGGGGGTCATTCGTGCTTATGCAGAAGGCTTAGGGGATGCGCTGCCAGAACAAGAAGCGGCCTATCGCCAAACAATCATCGAAGAAACGGAAAAAATGTCAGAGATGGTCAATGATTTACTCGATTTATCTGCGTTAGAGGCCGGCTCAACAAAGCTGATGAAAGGACCCTTTGACTTGGTTGAATTAGTAGAAGTCGTTGCTGGACGTGAATACATTGATAGTCCGACAACAAACTTTGAAATCAGTTATTTACTGCCAGATCAACCTGTGATTATTACTGCTGATGAGAATCGAATGCGCCAAGTACTGCACAATTTTATGAGCAATGCGAAGAAATTTGTGTCAGCTGACGGTAAAATTCATATTGCATTAACCAGCTCAGATGGACGTACCCGCTTCTCTATTTACAATGATGGTCCGAAAGTGACAAAGGAGATTTGGAAAAAGTTTGAACGAGATAAAAGTGCAATAAATAAAAACGGATCGGGATTAGGGCTCACTATCGCAGCGCAAATTCTGACCATGCATCAGGCGGATTATGGTTTTATAAATCATGCTGCTGGTGTGGAATTTTATTTTTCTTTACCTATAGTTGAATAACAATTGAGTAGTAGCCGTGCTGAAGCAAGCGCGGCTTTTTTTACGTTGTCTTCATCTCATCTTTACACCGTCTTTACAGGAACAGCGTAAATTTAGAGAAGATAAAACGATATTTGTAGATGGGAGGGATCATGATGTTTCTAGGTCTTGCATGGTATTGGTGGCTTGTTTTTGCGGGAATTTTTCTTCTTTCACTGCCGTTTAAAATCAAATTCATGAATTGGTGGGGAGAGCGAAAACGAAAAGAAACAAAACGCGACAAATGGGGGAATGAGAAATGATTGAAGTAAAGAATCTGAGGTTCACTTATGGGAAAAACAAGCAAACACTGCACGGTATTGATTTTTCCGTGGAGGACGGAGAAATCTTCGGATTTTTAGGACCAAACGGTTCAGGTAAATCGACAACTCAAAAAATTCTCACAGGTGTATTACGAGAGTACAGTGGGGATGTAGCTTTATTTGGTCAGGATATTCGTTCCAAACTGCCGCAAAGTTTTTTTCAGCAGATCGGTGTTCTATTTGAATACCCTTATCTATATTCGAACTTGAGTGCTTTAGATAATTTACATTATTTTGCATCCTTTTACCCAAAGGATCAGCTGCGAGACATTTCTGAATTACTAGAATTGCTTGAATTTAAACATGATTATCTCAACAAACCTGTTTCTTCCTATTCAAAAGGGATGCGTCAACGAGTGAGCATGGCAAGGGCACTAATGACAAGTCCAAGGCTGCTGTTTTTAGATGAGCCAACCAGCGGATTAGACCCTTCCGGTGCGGTGTTGTTTCGCAAAATTATTGAAGAGGAGCGTAAGAAAGGAACGACGATTTTTCTAACGACTCATAATATGATTGATGCCGATTTGCTATGTGATCGTGTAGCATTCATAGTAGATGGCACGATTGCTGCAATTGATACACCAAAAAACATGAAGGAGCAAAATAGCGAGCGACAAGTCGTAGTCACTTATTCATTAAATAAAGAACGAATGAGTAAAACCCTGCCACTGCTTGAGATTGGCGGCGGGCTGTCGTTTCCACATGACGAGCTTATACGGATTCATTCTCAAGAGCCGACATTGGAAGAGATATTCATCCAGTATACAGGAAGAGGGTTGTCTTGATGAGGAAGACCTTGCTTTCCCTTTTAAAAAAAGATTTCAGTATGATGATATCCAGTAAATTTTTGCTGCTGGCTTTTGGCTCATTGATCCTTTATTGCTGCTACATCCAACTGGTATACGTAAACATTGATCAAGAAGCCTATCCGGTCTTTCTTTACGATCCCAATAGTTCGGTCTCAGAGGTATCGACTAGTATAAAGCAAGTGGACTCATCGGCTGAACTTAAGAAACAGGCAATTGACAAAGACGGAATTGGCATCGACTTCACGCAAGAAAAGCCTAAGCTCGTGATGAAGACTTCCGGCACAAAGAAGAGTGATCACCTGAAAATCAACTATGCTTTATCCCTGCTGGACAGCAACCAGAATACTAAGGTAAAAACTATTGGTCAATTCACTAAAAGAATGAAAAAACTGCGAGAGATCACCAGTGAATTTCTATTTTTTGAGTTAGTGGCAGTCGGTTTTTTAGGGGTTGCCTCGACCTTGTTTAAGGAAAAGCAGATGGGTGTCATCAGGATTCATGGTGTGATGCCCATAAGTAAGAGTCTTTTTATTCTATCAAAAATAGGTTTATTTTTAATTGCTGATTTGGTTTTTGCTTGCCTACTCACGCTGCTTAATCTGGGTATCAGTCCTGGATTCAGTATTTTGCCGGCTGTGCTGCTGCAGACGGGAATTCTGGCGCTGATTATGGCGCTTATTGGATTTATCTGTGCGGTCTATTTATCTGATTTCAAACAATTTTCATTGGTCTATTTAGTTCTCGCGGTTTTTGTTACGACACCGATTTTCTTGGTGGGACAAACGAGTGTTACTTGGGAATGGATCATTTTTCATCCGTTGTATCATTTATTTATGGCATTTAAACAGGCCTATTTTCAAAATCCAACGGCTGGTGTTGCTTATTATTACAGCTGCTGTGCTGTGATTTTGCTGCTTTTTTTCACAGCGCGTAAGGTGTTGTCGCTGGAAATGATAAAGGAGGGATAATTCGTGAGAGGGATGTTGTATCAATTAAGGAATATCCGTAGAGACAAGCTATGCATTTTGACGTTTCTTCTACCGATTATCCTTGGGTTGGCGGTAAATGTTTTTGCGAAGGTCGATCTCTCAGGGACAGAAGCGCCCGCTTTTGGTGCGGTGAAAGCATCGTTAACGAAGGAAATGTCCGTTTGGTTGAAAACTGTTGGTGAACTCACATTTTACGACAACCAAGAACGGCTGTATCAAGCCGTTAATGATCCTGCTACTCAAATGATCGGGGTAGCAGCAAATGAAGGTGAGCTTCAGACGTTTCTATCAGGTGATGAGTGGACTCTCTACACAGCGATCGGTCAAAAACTACCAACGATGTATGCTAAGAGAAAAAGCGCTAATTCAGTAAAACTCGATATATTGCCGGCAAAAAGTAATTCTGATGGGTTAAAAAAATTATTACTAGTAGTTACAATGGTAACAGCCATGTTTATGGGATGTACCTTTAATGCGATGAGCATCATTGGTGAAAAAGAGGAAGGAATCGCTCTGATTAATAAGATTACACCCATGACATCTAGTGAATATCTCCTTCAAAAAATTTTTTTAGGTTTTTGTGGGGCAACAGTGTCATCGCTCGTGACCGCAGCTATTTGTATTCGTCTAGATACAATTAAATTTCTAGCTATGTTGCTCTTGAGCCTTCTTTCAGCCTTCGTTGCGGCACTTCTTGGCTTATTTATCGGACGCTTTTCGAGTAATATGATGGTTGGTATCGCCTATATCAAGATCGTGATGATTTTGTATCTAGCACCGCCAATTCTTTTTTACCTGATGATTCCTGAGAAGAGCGGCATACGGCTTTTATCTTTCCTATTGCCATCATGTGCCACATTCTATGGATTGATGGATTTATTGAATGGTCGGTTGTCGAATATGCTGCAATACGGTGGGGTTTTAGCTGTTCATTGTCTACTTGGTTTACTGTTCTATTTGTTCATAAGCAGGAAAGAAAAAGTGACATACTAAGCTTAGTGAGATCGCTAGCACGATATAATTTATTGATAGAAAAAAGGAAGAGGCGATAGGATGGAAAATGTTAAGGGAACTTGTTTGTGTGGCAAAAATCATATCACGCTTAAACAATATGGAAACTTTGTTTACAGCTGTCATTGTGATATGTGCCGGAAAATGTCGGCGGGTCCGGTGATGGGCGTTGATCCGGAAAAAGGCGAGAACGTGGTCTTGGATTTAGCAGAAGATTCTGCGACTTATTATCAGTCTAGTGAAGAAGTAGAACGTTGCTTCTGTTCTACTTGCGGTACCTATCTATTTTGGCATCATATAGATAGGGATCATTATTGCTTTAATGCAGAGCTGTTTCCGCAAATTATTGAAGTCGCTGATTTTGGCTTGCAGCTATTTTATGATCGCAAGCCAGCTTATTATGATTTTGCCAATGAAACGAAACGCTTTGATCATCATTTTCAAGAAATAACAGACTAAATAGATGAGTCCTTCTGCTTAGAAGGGCTTTTTTTATCGAAGAGAATAATTGACACTATAGTCTAATTAGACTATAGTGGGCGGTGTAAAGAATTTGAGGTGGAGAAAATGAAATCAATTTTATTAATTGGTCAATCAAATATGGCGGGACGTGGATATTTACGTGATGTTCCTGCTATCTATAATGAAAATATTGAAATGCTCCGGAACGGACGCTGGCAAATGATGGCAGAGCCGATTCATTTTGATCGGGAAGTTGCGGGTGTCGGACCTGCTGCGTCTTTTGCGGCTGCGTGGTCACAGGATCATCCAGACGAAAAGCTAGGTTTGATTCCTTGTGCTGAAGGGGGAAGCTCCATCGATGAATGGGGCGAGGATCAGATGCTGACGCGTCATGCGCTTGCTGAAGCAAAATTTGCAATGGAAACAAGTGAACTGATCGGAATCCTATGGCATCAAGGAGAAAATGACAGCTTGAACGGACGCTATGAAGAATACGCTGGGAAATTAAAAGCCGTATTTGATCATTTCCGGAATGAACTTGGATTACCAGAGTTGCCGATCATCGTTGGCGAGCTACCAGACTTTTTAGGAAAAACTGGTTTTGGTTTGAGTGCAACTGAGTTTAAAGAAATCAATCGAGAAATGGCGAAGGTTGTAGCGGAAGTAGAAAATTGCTATCTAGTCAGCGCAGAAAACCTGGCGGCGAATCCAGATGGAATCCATATCGATGCTGAATCGCAACGACAATTCGGTATTCGTTATTATGAGGCTTTTTCAAGAAAAGCAGATGTTCCCGGAACTATGGGGGATGAAGACGAAAGATTAAGTAAAATCTATGGTCGAGAAACGACTAAAAATGAAAAAATTTATTTATTGAGTCGTGATTTTGCTTTTGGCAAAATTGATTATCAGAAGTTCATGGAAAAATATGCTGAGATCGCCCAATAATTGAAAGAGGTGGAAGGATGATCCCGCTTTTAATATTAGGCTTGTTAAAGGAACGACCGGAATCCTACGGCTATGAACTATTAGCAGATATGGAAACAAATTACTTTCAGTATTTTGTCCACTTTACGAAGGGTTCCTTCTATTATAATATGCAGCAGCTGGAAGAAAAGAGCATGATCCAAAAAGTAATGACGGAGAAGTCGACAGTCGAGAAGGAAAAGAATCGTTATGTCCTTACTGAGTTAGGGGAAAAAGAATTCGAACGTCTTTTTTTGAAATATGGCAGTAAGAGTGAACCAGTCACATTTCCTTTTTATACGCCGATGCTGTTTGTAGATGAAGTAGAACCAGAAGTCATGAAAGAAATATTGGAAAAACAGATTCAGCAAACTCAAGAAAAAATCCAACTGATCGATTTGGCACTAAAATCCCAGAAGCAAACGCGACCGGAATTTGCCAAAATGATGGAAAACTCAAAACGCCATCATGAGGTCAACCTTGCTTGGTTCCAAGAGCAATTAAATGAATACAAAAACTAGCCTCACATTTTTTGTGAGGTTTTTTAGTTTAAGCATTAAGCTAAAAACTAGTGGACAAAAAACGTTTTTTTTAATAAACAGTAGTTGTTCCCTAAGGATTATTGTATTTTAGGCTAAAGGAGTTTTTGACCGGAGGAGTGAAATTGAAAAGAGAAACTAGTTTCCATGTGTATGCGATGGTCACGATCATTTTTTGGTCCTTGGCATTTGTCTTGTCTCGTTTGGTAATGGTGGAAATTTCATCAGAATCATTAAGCTTTTTGCGTTACTTGGTTGCATCGGCGGCTTTGGTTGTGTTGATTCCTTTTCTAAAATTGTGAAAGATCAGGAGAAAGGACATTGACCGCATCTTATTATCAGGCGCATCGAGGTTCTTTTTGTGCATGCTCACTTTTAATAAAGGGGTGAAGAAGGTTAATGTGGCAACTAGCAGTGTGATTTTGGCGACTGTTCCGATGATCACGGCTCTACTTTCACGGATTCTTTTTAAAAAGACGATCACCATAAGGCATTGGTTCGCATCCGGTGTCTCCTTTTTTGGTAATAATAATGATTACGGTCTTGAGTGAGGGACCAACGATCAATAATGAGTTGAGTTGACTCTTCATAGCTTCTTTAACGTTATTAGTTTACAATTATTTGCGAAAGAAACATATCTGATGTTCAAAATACAGAGAATTAATCGAAGAATAAATGTAATCGCTTGCTGATGATCAGTTTTTTCTTACTTCTGCAAGTGATAGAGGATTTATTTTTGATTTGACAGTAGTCACGTAATCATTTTTCTAGTATGGTTAGTTTAATCGAGAATTGATTA
>NZ_JCAFYN010000031.1:0-46994 GCF_059374735.1 Enterococcus sp. GPZ-007
TCTTTGGAAATACCACAAAAGTATGTCATCTTTAATTTTCAACGTCTTTGAGAATCAGAGGAGAAATGAGAACGATTCTCTATTGGAAGTCTTGCGGGAGAAAATTCCCTTCGTTATACTAAGGGAGTGATTGTAAATGTTTACACAAACTTAAGGATGTCGAAGAAAAGCATCTATCGAAAATTTGAACAAATCCTATTGGAGGTGGAAAAAATGGTTAGACGATGACTTTGAGTGCCGCAAAACTTAGAGGTTCTAAGAACGTCAACTGAATATTTTTCCTCCTCGGATCTGGACAACTAAAAAAATTTATCCAGGAGCAGGCCTTTTTTGGTGTGCTCTTTTCTTTTGGAGGAAAAGCTGACGAATGGTGGATACTGCGTACGTAATTATGGATCAATCAACGATTCGAGAGTTTATACCTCAAAATGAGAAAGGATGGGTTTTATGGAATTGAAAACAAGTTTACCAGAGATTTTTGATGATTTTGGCGAAGCGCGAAGACAGGGCTTTTTAGCGGTTAAGGAGATCAAGGAACAAGGCAAACCAGTTGTGGGGGTGTATTGTACCTTCATGCCGGAGGAATTGGTGTTGGCTGGCGGAGCGATCCAGATCAGTCTGTGTTCAACTTCGGATGAGACGATTCCTGATGCCGAGGAAGATCTGCCGCGTAATCTTTGCCCACTGATCAAATCAAGCTATGGCTTTGGTAAAACGGATAAATGTCCATACTTCTATTTTTCTGACTTAGTGGTAGGCGAAACCACTTGTGACGGCAAGAAGAAAATGTATGAATATATGGAAGATTTCAAGGACACGTATTTGATGCAGCTGCCCCACATGCGGGATACGGAAGAAAGTAAAAAATTGTGGTACAGCGAATTAGTCCGCTTCAAAGAAAAGCTGGAAGATTTCTTAGGTGTAGAGATCACCGATGAAAAGATTCGCGAAGCCATTACCTTGAAAAATCGTGAACGAAAAGCGAAACAAAATTTTTATCGTTTAGGTCAATTAAATCCGCCAGCCATTACTGGACAAGAGATTTTCCAAGTGATGTACGGCTCGCAATACAAATTTGATAAAGAAGAAGTTATTCAAATGCTGGAGGAAACAACAGCTAAGGTCAAAGAAGAATATGAAGCAGGGAAACGTTTGGATGCGAAACCAAGGATCTTAGTGACTGGTTCGCCAATGGGCGGGGTGACGGAAAAAGTCATTCGCGCGATTGAAGAAAACGGCGGTCTAGTAGTAGCATATGAAAACTGTACGGTGGCGAAAGCCGTGGAGCGCTTAGTCGATGAAACAGAAGAAGATGTGTATCAAGCCTTGACGGATAAATACATCAATATCGGCTGTGCCTGCATGTCGAATAACCAGCCGCGTAAAGAGTTATTAAGTCAAATGATCGACGACTATCAAGTCGATGGCGTCATCGATATGGTCTTGCAGAACTGTATTCCATTCTCAGTGGAATCCTTGAAGATCAAACGCTTCTTGAATGAAGAAAAACATACACCATATATGTATTTGGAGACGGATTACTCGACTTCAGATATTGAGCAAATCAACACCCGCGTGACTGCGTTTATCGAAATGTTAGAGGAAGAGGCTGTATGTACACAATAGGATTAGATTCTGGTTCCACCACAACAAAGGGCGTGCTCTTTTTCGATGGAAAATTGATCGATAAATATTTGATCCCTACGGCTGGAAATCCAAAAGGTGCGATGTCTGATGTTGTTGATTATTTCAAACGAAACGATGAGTTAACAGATGTGAAGCTAGTGACAACTGGCTATGGGCGGAAATTATTGCCTGCGGATCTGGTGGTCACAGAAATTACTTGTCACGGAAAAGGAGCGGACTATCTTTCTCCCGGAGTCAAACAGGTCATCGATATTGGTGGACAAGACTGCAAAACGATTCAATTAAACGGCAAAGGCAATGTCGTAGAGTTCAGTATGAATGATCGTTGTGCCGCTGGAACGGGGCGTTTTGTGGAAGTGATGATGCGGACATTAGGAGAAGACATTACGGATTTGGATCATTTTGTTCAAGCGGCCAAACCAGTTACTATTAATAGTATGTGCACGGTCTTCGCTGAATCAGAAGTGATCAGTTTGATCTCAAAAGGGGAGAATCGCGAAGACATCGCGTTAGGTGTCCTGCATTCCATCGCACAACGAATCAGCAGTCAGTATTCCAAGCTGCGACCGGTTCGAGGCGAAGAAGTGCTATTTACCGGCGGACTATCCAAAAGTGCAGCTTTCGCTAAGGTCTTGGAGCAATATGTCTCAGCACCGGTAAAATGTGATGAGTTATCGCAATATGCCGGAGCCATTGGTGCGGCGCAGATTGGAATAAAGAAATTAGGCTAAACAAAAAGGATGCGGCTATTGAAGCTGCATCCTTTTTAGCTGTCTAAAGGCAATACTAAATGCCGGCAAATAGAGGAAGAATAGTGAAAGGCGCTGCCAAAAGCCGCGAGTAGATGAAAGCAAGCCACCGATCAGCGGTAAATAATAGGCCGCGAATAAAATCAGTGCTAGGATCGAACCAATCAAACAAACAGAATAAAAGATGGAAGCTGCTTTTTGCTGCCTCAAGCTTGCTTGATAAGCCAACAGCAATGGCACAAACATCATTGCTACCATTGATATTCCAGAAAAGACCGCATGCAGAAAATAAGCGGGGCTAAAAAAGCTAGCTGATTCACTGATATGTACCAACGCTGTCAGGATACAGTCACCAAAGCCGTAAAGGGCGATCGCTCCTGCCAGAATTTGCGCTAAACGCTTTGATTCCGACTGAAAGAAAGAATAGACACCGAGACTCGACAGGACAAACAAAGTTCCCGTGACAACGGAACCATTATTAAAATATGTTTGGACGGGACTTGTCGGCTCTCCCAACTGACTGATGATCATGGTCATTTGGTCAAAGCCTGGATAAAATCGTCCCAAGTAATAGGGCAATGAAAAATCCCCAACAACTGCGAGGATAAGAAATAACGGAGAAAGCTTTTTTAAAAGAGACATTAGAAACTCCTTGTGATTGATTTCCCTTCATAATACTGCACTTTTTATAAAAAATCGAGAGTATAGAATACTGAGTTTTATCACATCTTCTCAGATGAAAAAAAATATTTCCAGATTGACTGCATAGTCATTGACTCGTTAGTCAAAAAGGAGTATTCTCTCGGTATAGAAATGACTTACACAAAAAGGGAGTAAAAAATTATGGCTAATCAAATCGTATCATTAAATAAAGTAGAAAAAAGATTTGGCAAATTTCAGGCATTAAAAGATGTAACCTTTGATGTCAATAAGGGCGAAGTATTAGGGTTTATCGGTCCTAATGGGGCAGGAAAATCGACTACGATCCGAATACTATTAGGGATGCTGAAGAAATCTGGCGGTGAGGCAACGATCTTTGGTAAGGATGTGTGGAAAGAAGACACAGCGATTCACAAAGATATTTCCTATGTTCCCGGCGACGTCTTTCTTTGGCCCAATTTGACCGGTGGCGAGATCATTGATTTATTATTGCGGTTGAATGGTCAGAAACGCACCCAGAAAACCGAAGAACTGATCGCAAAATTTCAATTAGATCCGAAGAAAAAGTCGCGGACGTATTCAAAAGGAAATCGGCAGAAAATCGCCTTGATCGCCGCCTTATCTCAGGAAGCAGAGCTTTATATTTTTGATGAACCAACTTCCGGCTTAGATCCGTTGAATGAAAAGACCTTCCAAGAAGAGGTTATGAAATTAAAAGAAGCGGGAAAAAGTATTTTACTGTCTAGTCACATTTTATCAGAGGTCGAAAAGATGTGTGATCGGATCGCGATCATTCGTGAAGGGGAGATCATCGAAACCGGTGATCTGGCATCCATGCGGCATTTGACTCGGCTGGAGATCACAGTAGAAACAAAAACGTCTCTTGATGGCGTTGAACAATTAACAGGTGTGCATAAGGTGCATTTTTCAGATGAGGCGCATCAAGAAGCGGTCCTTTCCGTCGACCGGGAACAAATGACACCCATCATGGGCTTTTTAGCAGAGAAACAAATCATCAATTTGACTTCTACACCGCCAACCTTGGAAGATTTGTTCATGCGCTATTATGAAAAACAAGGGGCTGATTCTAATGAGTAACGGAGCAAAAACAGGCTACCTGCTTAGAGCTAATCTGAAACAAAATCGCATCAAACATCTTGCCTGGATCGCGATTTTAGTTGGTTTGTTCGCCTCGGCAGCGACGAAATTCAATGTTCTATTTGGTACCCAGTCAGATATCAATGCGATCGTCGCGACATTGAAGACGCCAGCGATGGTCTCGCTTTTCGGTGAATTTTCGGCAACGAAGCCTTACACGACGGCAAATGTCTTCGCCTCAGAGATGCTAGTCTTTATGGGGATGTTCATGGTTTTTATGAATATTTCTTTAGCGATCTCCAATACTCGGGCGGAAGAAGACTCAGGATTGTTGGAAATGGTCCGTTCACGGACGGTCGGACGGTTAGCCCCAACCTATGCAACCGTACTGGAAATCCTTTTGATCAATGGCTTGATGGGAATTTTGTACGTAGGCAGTCTGATTGCAGCTGACTTGAATGGCGCTACGATGCGAGGTGATATCTTGATGGGAGCCAGTATCGCCAGCATCGGGATCATGTTTGGCTTTATCAGCTTGTTGATGGCACAGCTGGCAAATAATTCCCGCAGTGCAAACTTCATGAGTTATGGGCTATATGGCTTCTTTTATATTATTCGAATGATGACAGATGTGACAGACCCTGATTGGACTTGGTTATCTCCAGTCGGCTGGATTCAAAAAACGGCGATCTACACCCATGATTATTGGCTGCCAGTCATTTTGACGCTTGCTTTAGGCGTTATTTGCCTAGTGATTGCGATCAAGATCGTTGAAACTCGTGACATCGGTAGCGGATTGCTAGCCGCACGAGATGGCAAAGCCAAAGCTGGAAAGTTACTGTCTTCACCATTGGGACTGGTACTGTCTGTGGAACGCAATAGTATCATCGGCTGGATCTTTGGCGGCTTTGTATTAGGTGCGGCCTATGGTTCGATCTTCAGCACGATTGGCGATATCATCGGCAGTAATCCGACCTATCGTAAGATTCTTGGGGTGACGCAGATTCATGCCGCTAATCGGGAATTGATCTTGAATTATTTAAACATGTTAGGGATGTTTTTTGTCGCAATCGCAGCAATCAGCGGGATTTTAATCATTTTTCGGTTGAAGTCAGACGAGAAAAAAGGCTATTTAGAAATTCTTCATTCCAAAAGCATTTCTAAAACCCGTTTAGCATTCAGCTATTTTGGTGTTGGAACGATCGTGAGTGCAGTAGTCTTCTCGGGGACTTTAGTGGGAGCCTTCTTTATTGGCAATAGCACAATGGATAATCCAATTGCCACAAAGTATTTCTGGGAAACATTGGCCGGTTTCCTGCCAGCAACATTGTTCTTTGTCGGAATCGGTACATTCCTGACGGGAGCCTTGCCAAAGCTGACCAATATTCTGTGGATTTATTTAGCTGCCAGTGTCTTAGTCAAAATGTTCGGTCCGTTATTGAATCTGTCTGATGAGGTTGCGAATATCTCGCCTTTAGGCTGGGTAGGTAAAGTGCCAACAGAAACTATCGATGGCACACTGGCGATAATCTTATTGACGGTTTTTCTAGTTTTGACGATTCTTGGGATAATCGGCTACAATAAGCGGGACTTGGGGTGATTTGATGAAAGAAGTAGTAAAAGATCCGCAAAAAGAAAAAAGTATTTTAGCTACCAGCGCAAACTTATTTGGACAATACGGCTATCGTGAGACGAAGACTGATCAAATCGCTGAAGAGGCAAAGGTCTCAAAGGGGCTGCTGTTTCATTATTATGGCAACAAAGCCGGCTTGTATGAAGCGACGTATAGTTATGCTTCCGACTTTTTTTACCAACGGGTTGATTTTTCGATCTGGACGGAGGCTTCCGATCTGTTGGAAATGGTGGTGGATGCCACCAAATATAAAATCGAGCTGCAGTTAAAATATCCGATTGAGTTTGATTTTTTAATGAAGGTGTATGCAGAAATGGCGTTGCTGCCTGAGCCACTGAGAACGTCAATGAAGGAGCGACTGGAAATTGATGTTAAACGTAATATGACCTTAACCGATGAAGTCATCAGCAAATTGCCATTGCGTAGCGATGTCCGAGAAGCCGATGTGCTGGAGACGATCTATGCGGTACTAAACAGTGAGACAGCCAAGATCCAACAGGAGTTGGCACAGCATCCTGATTGGAAGACGATGGAAGACTTGGTGCCGGTGATCGATCGCTTGAAGCGCAAATTGAAAATTCTTGAATACGGCTTTGTTGAACAATAAAAAAATCTGCGATCTCGTATGGAGTCGCAGATTTTTGTTTTTTATAATTCACTAAAAATCATCATCACGAACAGTCCCTCTTCAACGAGTGCTCCGAAGAAAAGAAGCAAGCTATCGACAAAGAGCACACTCATATTCGTACCGAATAGCACAGCTAAACGCTCTAATTTATCCTCGATCTGTTTCTCTTTGAAATAGACGAGGAAAAGATAGAAATTAGCCAACACAAGTATAATCATTGAAAGTATGATGGCGATCTTCATTCGTGTACCCCTTCACTTGATTTAATCATAAATCTGTTTCTACTATTCATTATACTACGCCGCCTTTAGAAAAAAAGGAAAACTACTTAACCTTAAAAACCGCTTTATAAAAGTTAATTAATGGGAATAGCTAAAAGAAAACGCATTCCATAAAACTTGATATTTTAGGGAAAGTATATTATTGTTATGACAATAGAACTTTCAAGGAGTGATATTTTGAACGAAAAACTAGCTAAAGGCAAAGGTGCGAGCCCTTTGTATAGTCAAATAGCCGATGATTTAAGATTTAAAATCGTTTCAGGTGAATGGGGCGATGGTGAAAAAATACCGCCAGAATTGGATTTGTGTGATATCTATCATGTCAGTCGAATCACGATCAGAAAAGCGATCGACGAATTGGTGCGCGAAGGGCATTTGTATCGTGAGCGGGCAAAAGGAACTTTTGTTTTATCAATGGATCATTCCACGGAAAAGGAACATTACACGATGGTCCGCAGCTTTACCCGTGAAATGGAGGAACTAGGAAAAAAAGTCCGAACGTTGGATGCTCAAGTCAGTTTGATCCAGGCCGCTGAACGGATATCTCAGCAATTAGGGATCGAAAAAGGCTCAAAGGTGCTTCAACTAAGAAGGACCCGAGGTGTCGATGACGGAAAAGCCTTCGCTTATTTTGTGACCCATATCCCCTACACAGAGAATTTTTCGCTAGACAGTAAAGATTATTATGGCTCCTTGTACGATTACTTAAAAACTTTCGATATCGTCATGAGTGAAAGTAAAGAATATGTTGAGGCACTGAATGCAACGCCAGAAATTCAAGCTGTTTTAGCTGTGCCAGAAAATACCCCGATTTTAAAACGAGTCCGAATGGTTTCTAGTGCAGATGGTCAGTACAAAGAAATCAGTGATTGCTACTACATCGGGGACCAATATCGTTACTATGTTGAATTTTAAGTCAGTAGAAAAGTGTAAAGTGATCGCGATCATTTTACACTTTTTTTAAAAAAAGGAAAGAAAGCGTTGTCTTTTTATACAAAATGGCTTATAATCATTTTGTGCTATTGTTATAACAAAATGACATAAAGAGAACAGGAGTGTTGAAAATGGCAATATCTTTTATTCGAATCGATGACCGAATCATTCATGGACAGGTAGTGACACGCTGGATGAGTGAGCGAGCTTGTGATGGTGTTGTGGCAGTTGATGACCGTTCTGCCAACAATCCAACGTTAGCGAAAGCACTTAAGGGTGCCGTTCCCAAACCTTTGAAGGGGTTCGTCATGACTGTTGATCGAACCGCGTTGAAGTGGGAAGAGATCGTCAGCAGCAAGAAAAATTACTTTTTGATCGCGAAAACCCCTGAGACACTTGTCCGACTATATGATGCTGGAGCAGATTTTATTTCTTGCTATCCGATTTTGAATGTTGGTCCAATGAGTGCACGAGAGGGTGCCGAAAAAATCGGGCCAAATGTTGCGATCACTGAAGGAGAACGAGCAGCCTTCGAACGCTTGGATGCATTAGGGATGGATATTCAGTTCAAATTAGTACCGGATTCAAAAGGGTTTACTTGGAAAGATATCAAAAAATAAAGAACGGAGGAACTTATTATGTTTTTTTTCCAAGCTGTATTGATCTCATTGCTGTGCTACTTGGGTGCACTCGGCACTCCTTGGTTGATGGGATTGACCGGCGGCTGGTACACGATCAGCCGCCCATTGGTATCAGGATTCTTGATTGGACTTATTTTAGGTGATGTAACACAGGGAATTATTATCGGGGTCGCTATTCAGGCTGTGTATATCGCAATGGTGACACCAGGTGGACAAATGCCGGCCGACTTGAACTTTGTTGCGTATCCGGCTATTGCTCTAGCGATTTTATCTAATTCAACGACAGAAGTAGCAGTCACTTTGGCTACAACGATTGGGGTTATCGGGACGATCGTATTTAACTTTTTCCAAGTCGCTAACTCTTTCTGGAATCACCGGGCGCAAAAAGCGATTGAAGAGGGAAATGAGCAAGGCTTCCACTTCAATTCAATCATTGGTCCGCAGTTATTGAGCTTTGCATTACGTTTTATTCCTTCATTTCTAGTGATTTACTTTGGTTCAAGCTTTGCCAAAGAATTACTGGAAAGCATGCCGCAATATTTGATCGATGTAATGGGGATTCTAGGCGGGGCGCTTCCTGCAATTGGGATCGTGATGCTGTTAACGGCAGTTATCAAAGAAGACATTATGCTGCTGTTCTTCCTTTTTGGTTTCGTTTGTGTGATTTTCTTAAAATTGAATATGATTGCCTTGGCAATTGTCGCAGGCGTAATTGCTTATATTTTCTTCCAAGCAAAATCTAAGCCAGTGGTGAAAGCAGCTACGGAAGATGGTTCTTATGACGATTTCGATGATGAGGAGGAATTTTAATGGAACAAAAAAAATCGTATCAGCTTTTAGATAAAAAGACGCTGAACAAATCCTATATTCGTTGGATGATGTATAACTTAGTTGCAACGAGCTTCGAATTTTTGGAAGCCTTTGGTTTTGCCTTGTCGATGGAGCCGATTGCTAAACGTTTATACAAGGATGACCCTGAAGCACAAAAAGCGATGTTGAAAAGACATTCCGTTTTCTACAATACGGAACCGCAAATCGGCGCATTGATCAATGGGGTGGTCGTTGGATTAGAAGAACAACGAGCATTAGGAAAAGAAGAGATCGATGATGATTTCGTAAATGGCTTGAAGGTTGGCTTGATGGGACCGATAGCAGGGATCGGCGATTCGATGATTCCGGGAATGTTGATTCCTATCTTACTTTCGATTGGTATGGGGCTTTCTGAGAAAGGCAGCATTTTAGGTCCAATCTTTTACATTGTCGCCTATAACACAATTATTATGTTGGGAACGCGTTTCCTATTCTTTAAAGGCTATGAACTGGGCGCCGAATCGGTGGATACCTTTGTAGGTGAAAAAGCCCAACAAATTACGCAGGCTTTCTCAGTTCTGGGGATGATTGTGATTGGTGGGGTTGCCGCAAGTTATGTCAATTTGAAACTGCCGATAGTCCTGAAATTTAGCAGCGCTAAAATCGATGTCCAAAATATTCTCGATGGTATTTTTCCGAACTTATTGCCTTTGCTTTTAGTACTTGTTTCTTGGTATTTGATGGCGAAGAAAGGTGTTTCAGCGTTGAAGCTGATCGGGATCTATTTTGTAGCTGCCTTTGGCGGTGTAGGAATCGCGTATTTGATTCAAATGATGTTTTAGATTAAATCGAGCAGAAGGAGCAATAACCATGATCGGAGTCTTATTAGTGAGCCATTCAAAGCTGGCTCAAGGTATGAAAACAGCAGTAGAATTTGTCGCTGGCGAACAGAGAAATTTCTTTTCGCTTGGAATGGAAGAAGCAGGAGTTGCTTCGTTTCGAACAGAATTAGAAAACTTAGTAGCAAATTTTTCAAAAGACATCACACAGATGATTATTGTCTGCGATATTCCCGCAGGTTCACCGGGGACGAATGCCTATGATATCTTAACACAGACAGATTTAGAAGTTGAAATGATATCAGGTATGAATTTAGCGATGCTATTAGATATGATTTTGATGCGAGATGGCAAAGAATTTCAGCAATTGATTGATGATGGAATCAAGGCTGGTCAAGAAAGTATTGGTCGGATGGATTTCTCAGAGGAAGACGAGGCTGAGGAGTTCTAATGTCATATCATTATGATTATTAAAGAGGGGTAAAAATGACGTATAATTTGCAACCGGAGATCAAGATTAAACATACTGCACAAACATGGAAAAGCTACCAACAGATTGTGGAAGAGCTAAGCAAGCAGTTTGAAGCTGGAAAGAAAACGGTCACTTTGGAATGCTACCCAGGTGTAAACTTGTCTGAGCTGGAGGAACAGCTGTTGAGTAAATTGACAGATGTGCGACTAGTTAAGGCGGATGATTACGCCTATGATGCTGAGACGTTAACGAATAAAATAGCTGCGAATCTGACAGAAGATCGTGTCTTTGGGATCATGTCACATGCGACGCTGGATGAATTTTATCCAGAATATGAGGTGAAGCAATTGCAAAAGGAACTGGTGAAAGAAAAGAAAAAAATCGTCGTTTATGGTACGGGCGCTGCAATCTTGCAGCCAGATCCAGACATTTTATGCTACGCCGATTTAACACGTTGGGAAATTCAAAAACGGCATCGCGCGGGCATGCCGAACTGGAAGGCGGCGAACGAACAGGAAGACAATCTAAAAAAAGTAAAACGCGGGTTCTTCTTTGAATGGCGAGTTGCTGATCGATTGAAACAAAAGCTGACAGAACGAATCGATTATCTGATCGATACGAATGTTCCGAATCAGGTGAAAATGGTTGATGGTGCAAGCTATCGTGTTGCATTGGATCAAATCGTGGAGCAGCCTTTCCGTCTGGTTCCTTATTTCGATGCGAGTGTTTGGGGCGGGCAATGGATGAAGAAAGAGTTTAACCTAGACCCTGAAAAGGAAAATTACGGCTGGGCCTTTGACGGTGTACCAGAGGAAAATAGCCTGTGCTTGGATTTCTCTGGAACAAAAATCGAGATTCCGGCGATCAATGTCGTGCACCAGCGTCCGATTGCTTTACTTGGAAAAAAGGTTCAAGCACGCTTTGGCAATGAATTTCCGATTCGTTTCGATTACCTAGACACTGTGGGCGGTGGAAATTTAAGTCTGCAAGTTCATCCGCGAGTGGATTATATCCAAGAGAAATTCGGGATGAATTATACACAGAATGAAAGCTACTATATTTTGCAGGCATCTGAAAAATCGACCATTTATCTGGGGGTAAAAGAAGGAGTTGAGAAAGAAGAATTGTTTACAGAATTGCGTAAGTCAGAAAAGGGTGATTATCGTTTTCCTGATAAGAAATATATCAACTGTTTCCCTGTGAAGAAGCACGATCATTACTCGATTCCAGCTGGTACGATCCATTGTGGCGGCCCCGATACTGTAGTATTAGAAATCAGTCAAACGCCATACATTTTTACCTTCAAATTATGGGACTGGGAACGACTAGGTTTAGACGGTGTTCCAAGACCGGTTCATCTAGCACACGGGGAGGCGAATGTAAATACGGCTTATGATACGGAATGGGTTCAAGAAAATCTGATCAATCCATTTGAAACACTTCATGAAGATAGTGACAGTCGTGTTGAAAAGACTGGATTGCATGAGTTAGAATTTATTGAGACACACCGTCATTGGTTCAAAAAGGAAGTAACGGTAGAGGTTCATCAAAGCGTCAATATGTTGAACTTGGTAGAAGGAGAAGCGATCACGGTCGAAAGTCTGGATAACAGCTTCGAACCATTTGAGATCCATTATGGCGAGACATTCATTGTACCTGAAGCAATTAAAGAATATAAATTAGTCAATCAGGGGAATCCAGATAAAGAAGTCGCAGTGATCCAAGCATTTGTTAGAGATTTATCCTAGTTAAGGAGAAGAAAAATGATTGAAACAGGGTTAGGTATAGTTTTTAATGAAACAACCCATGAGTTTATTTATCAACCGGCTGTTTTTGGTCCGTCTCACGCCGAGCAACGTTATTTAAAAGACATTCTTCACAGTATGGCGGATTCTGAGGCGACAGGACCTGAGATTGTTTATTCGATTGCAATGGATGTCGGCTTGGAAAATGATCGAGCTGATTTACTGGAACGAGAATTACTTTTTGGCATCGTCGCATATGCTGATGGTTCAATTGGTAAAGAACCGGTCAAAAGCCAGGGACACATCCACTCGGTTTCGAAAGCCTGTCAGATGTCGACACCCGAGGTTTATGAGATTTGGTCTGGAGAAGCGATTATTTATATGCAGGAAAGAGCATCGGATAATCCGGGGCCTTGTTACGCTGTTCGAGCTAAAGCTGGAGAAGTCGTGATCGTTCCGCCTGGTTGGGCGCATTGCACGATTAATGCCTCAAAAACGAAACGAATGATCTTTGGCGCTTGGTGTGTGCGGGATTTTGGTTTTGAATATGATGAGGTTCGTGCACATAACGGTTTGGCTTTCTATCCCAAGTTTGACGATCAAGGCATGATCATTTGGGAGAAGAATCCAAGCTATCAAGCAACCGAGTTGATCGAAAAATCACCACGTGAATATACGGAGTTTGCGCTCAATTCTAAACTTCCGATCTACCAGCAATATGAACAAGATAAATCGATGTTCGACTTTGTCGTACGACCAGATTTGTGCAAAGAAAAATGGGTAAATTATCTTCCATAAAATAATAGGATAAGGAGTCCGCAATGATTAAAAAAAGTAATGTCATGTATAACGGGGAAACCTTCAAGCTCGAAGGCAAAGGAATCAAAGAAAAAGAAACCCGAGCAAAAGACTTAGCTGGCTACTTCTTTGATTCAGCAGCTTATCAACAGTTAGATCCAGAGACGGTGATGTATCAGGTTGAATTTCAAGATAATGGTTTAGCCGAAGGAACTCCCGGAGGACTTTATTATGGTATCACCCATTTGTATCCTGGTGTAGTGGGCAAAGAATATTTCCTGACAAAAGGACACTTTCATGAAAAACGAGATACAGGTGAATACTATTTTGGCTTGCAAGGACATGGGCTACTAATGATGACAGAAAATGGCGAGACAAAATTGGAAGAAGTTATTCCAGGCTCTGTCCACTATATTCCTAGAAATATGGCTCACCGTTTGATTAATACTGGAACAGAAATGCTATCGGTTTCGGCCTGCTGGCAAACAGAATCAGGCCATGACTATGCACCGCCAGAAGAAATGTTCCCGCAAAGGGTCTTCCGAGATTCAACAGGGATGGCTGTTATTAAAAAGAATAGTTAGAAAGAAGCTGGATCGGCAAAAATGCTGATTCAGCTTCTTTAAGATAGTTTTAAACTCACTTTGCTTTTTCAGCGAATAAATTAAATCGACTGACAGCGGTCTGTCGCTCCGCTATACTAAACGTAAGAGAGTTACAAAGGGGATGAGGTCGATGAACTTTGCTGCATCGGATTTTGAATATTATGAACGCACGATCAAAATCATGTATCAGAATTATTATTGGAAACGGATTACGATTAGTGTAGTTGCATTAGCTATTATTATGGCTTATAGCGGGATTTTCCGTGATAATTTATTTTTGAATGTTTTATTGATGGTACTGTTGGCAGCTTTGATAGTCTATCTTTTTTTGGAAAAGCAAAAGTTTCCGGAGGTTTATCAAGCTTTTCTGGAAGAAAATCAGCCGGAAGTTAAGATTCAAAAAATTCAAGAAGAAGAATATAGCTACAACGTGATGGATGATGAAAAGGTTCGGATTAATAAGAAAAATGTGCGCAACTTGCCTTCCAATAACAAGCAATATACGATGATGGTTGGCTTTGCTAAGGCGTTCTTTTCGCGGGAACCGTTGCAAATCGTTTATTACGATATGCTTGATCTTACATATGAGGAAAAATTCCGTCTGAAACGCAATGGCTACAGCTCTGTACCACGCTTTTTACGCCGCTTTACCTTGAGTAACTTGAAGGCGAGCGCCGGAAATGCGGTCAGCTTCATTTTAGGAAATATTTTTCTACTGTTTATTTTGTTTCGTTTATTGCGTTACTTGTGGTCGTTCTTACGAATGTTCTTCTGATCATTTATGACAATACGGACGATCGTCATAAAAGGGACTTATCGTTTACAGTAGGAATGTAATGGAAATTTTGACAGAAAAAGATTATTTCAAATTATTAGTACTGGTTCTTCGACATTCAGCTAACTCTGCTGGGTGTCTTTTTTTGAAGGTGAAAAATGCTATATGAATATATAGTTTGCGTTATTTAAATTCGTTCTCCTATGTATTTTCCCCTAATGATTTAATGAGTTATTTGAATTTTTTTCAATATGTGGAAGTAATTCTGTTTCGTTTGAGTATCTTATTTCTGTATAGGACATTAAGAGAATAGAATCGCCTCTTATGGCGAAAAATTAGAAATCATTTTTTGGAGAAAGGAAGTACAATTATGATGACTACAGCAAAAACACAGATTACTCAAAGGAAAATTTTTGGAATGAAGAGGACAAATCTTGAAAAATCTATCATAAAATTTTACCAAGAAACGAAGAATGCGGCATTGTTAGTGGAATATGCGGTAGCAATCATGGTGAGAAATTCATTAGTGATCGGGGATTTCCAACTGCTTTTTCCAGAGCAGATTAGGGAAATATTTCTACATGCGGAGCCAACGAGAATGCTGCGTAAATTTTGTCCATTTTTTGAACTGTATTTTGCACCAGCTGAGTGGGAGCAGGTCAAAGCCAGAATGTTCAAGCATCCAAAGGAATTTCGTAAGTTGGAAGCTGCGCTTCGTCCCTATAAAGACTATTTATACGCTCAAACGACCGCCATTGAGGAACTAGATGGGCAGCAATATAAGATTATCTCCGTTTTTGAAGATGCCAGTGGCAAACTGCATACCTAGAACTTAAGCGATGCTGATCCGAATATCGCTATAGAGAAGGCTGATGCTATGTTGAAGCTGCTCACGATGTTGACAATCTTTCGAAAAAATGACGTACGTCGGTTTGTAAAGCTGGAAAAATCCGATATCGTCAATTGTACACGCAAATCACTTGTGAAAAAGGAAAAAGTTCAGGATGAATCCGATCAAGATACAGCTGATTTAGCAGCAGATGATGCCTTGGTTTTTCTTGATGATGACGATTTTTTAAATGATGACAATGAAAAAACAGATATGAAGGTAAAACCGACTGCTATTAGTACCAGTATTGACGAAAATTCTAATACAACAACTAATCAACTGCCTGGCACCAGCAATATCGGAACTTTGACTAAAGAAAAAGCGACATCGCCTACAGAGAAGCCCGCTATGGCCCTTTCCGCATATGAGAAAATGAAAATTAATCTTAAGAAGCCGAAGAGTAAAAAACAAGAGAAAAAAGATCATGAGCAAGAGTTGTATAAAAAGACACCACAGGGCCGTAAAAAGAAAGGCGAATCAAGGAAGAAACGGAAAAAGCGTTAATAATGGTTCTATTCCGACAGCACCTTTCTTCAGCAAAAGGAATTTTAGTAAAATATCGAAAAGATTTCGCAAGTTGTTTCCTCTTACATGATAAACTATTTTTGAAATCGTTTTACTAATGATCCAGGAGGGGAAGAAATTGATCAATACAATTATTGTTGGACCGCGTGGAAAAATGGGGCGCTTTATCACGCAGATTGCCGCTGATAGCAAGGAGCTAGCGCTAGTGGCAGGAGTAGCACCAAAAGATCGTGACTATATTGGACAAGACTTAGGTCAGGTGACCTTACTTGGTCGTGAAATTGGTGTACCTGTTGTAGATGATTTAACGGAAGTAATTGAAGCATGCGATGTTATCATTGATTTTTCCACAAAAGAAATGGGACTTGAGGTTTTACGTTTAGCCAAAGAGTATAAGAAGGCCTTAGTCTGTGGAACGACTGGCTTTAGTTCAGATGAAATGGATTTATTTCGAGAAGCTGGGGAAACAATACCGATGCTTTATGCCGCAAATACTTCTAAGCTGGTCAATGTTATGAACAAGTTGCTGCAACTAGCAACTTCTGCGATCGGTGAGGAAACAGATATTGAGATTGTAGAAATGCATGATCGTTGGAAAAAGGATGCGCCGAGTGGTACAGCAAGAGAAATGGGTGAGTTGATTGCACGGGAATTAGGTGCGGAGCTTTCAGATTTTGCAGTTTATGGTCGAGAAGGAGCAGGAGAACGTAAACCGAGAACGATCGGCTTTCACTCTGTTCGAATGGGAGACACCCCCAGCAGTCATACGGTTTTCTTGGGTGGCTTTGGCGAGCGCTTGGAAATCAGTCACCATTCAACGGATTGGCGGGGCTTTGCCAAAGGGGCTTGTGATTGCGCGATCTTCTTAGCCAAGCAATCATCGGGCTATTACTCTGTTTCAGATGTATTGAAGCTGTGACATGAAAAATTTTTCTGTGATCTGAACTTTACGAGAAAGACTTTAAAATCATGCTTTTTCAGGCAGAAAGTTTTTTAGAGATGATTTTTTATCTTTCTTCGGAGAGTTTATTAATTGACTTCTCATTTTCTAAGTGCTAAATTGAGTTCAATCATTTAAGGAGGTCAGGACTCATGACAAACAACACTGTGAACTTTATGAATCTTCAAACAGTTGAATCAGCATGTTGTTGTATGGTGCAAAAAAGCAGCATACGAATTTGTCATGTCTATTAACTGTTCTGAACTCGTTTAAAAAAGAAGGAAACTTCTAATTTAAGACGATCCCAAGAGGTGCAGCTTTAATAGCTGCACCTCTTTTTTGCGAGTCCGGCTTTTCGCAACTTGTAAAAGGTGACGAAAAATCTATTGGTTAGAGGCATATAAGGTACAGGAAGTATAGTCGGATCGTATGCGTACGAAAATAACTTCATTTTTCTGGTTTTTAGAAAAATGATTTCAAATCCATTGAGCTAGCTGCTGTTGTTATCACAGACTAGAGTGATTAAAAATTCCAAGACAGGAGGAACAGCTATGTGTTGTTGCTTAACAGATGAACGCTGAAAAACTTACTAACAGGAGGAAATAAGATGCATTTATCAACCAAATTGATCCATGGAGGAATCAGTGAAGATCCGCTGACAGGAGCGGTCAGTGTACCGATCTATCAAACATCGACTTATCGTCAAACAAAATTAGGGCATCCAGGTGACTTCGAATATTCTCGTTCTGGGAATCCAACTCGCATGGCATTGGAGGAATTGATTGCCGAACTTGAAGGCGGTGTGAAAGGCTTTGCCTTTGGTTCTGGCTTGGCAGCAATTCATGCGACGTTATCCTTATTCCAACCAGGAGATCATTTGATTTTAGGTGACGATGTTTATGGTGGAACCTTCCGCTTATTAGAAAAAGTATTCAAACCGCTAGGGTTAAGTTATACGATGGTGGATAGCCGTGATCTAGCCCAACTTGAAGAGGTGCGGACAGATCAGACGAAAGCTCTTTATCTAGAAACACCTAGTAATCCTTTGTTAAAAATAGTCGATATAGAGAAAAGTGCTGCTTGGGCGAAATCACACAACCTATTAACTATTGTGGATAACACTTTCGCTACACCATATCTACAACAGCCATTAGCACTAGGTGCGGATATTGTCTTGCACAGCGGAACAAAGTATTTAGGTGGACATAGTGATTTAGTCGCTGGTTTGGCAACGACAAACAAAGAAGAACTAGCCGAAAAAATCGGGTTTTATCAAAATTCGATCGGCGGTGTCTTAGGGCCTCAAGATAGCTGGCTGCTGCAAAGAGGGATCAAAACCTTAGCTGTCAGGATGGAGGCTCATCAGAAGAATGCGGAAACGCTCGCAAACTATTTAGTTTCTCATCCAGACGTAGCAAACGTATACTATCCTGGGTTAGATAATCACGCCGGTCATGAGATCGCCGCAAAACAAATGCGCGGCTTCGGTGGGATGGTTGCCTTTGAATTGGTGGATGAGACAAAAGTAGCGGAGTTTGTTGAAGCGTTAGAAGTCATTACTTTAGCCGAAAGTTTAGGCGGAGTGGAAAGTTTGATCGAAGTTCCAGCCGTGATGACCCATGCATCGATTCCTAAAGAAAAACGCGAAGCCTCTGGAATAAAGGATGGCTTAATCCGTTTATCGGTTGGAATAGAAGATATCGAAGATTTGAAGCATGATTTAAGCCAAGCATTAGAAGGGAAAGAATAAAATGAAAAAATCAATGATCGCAGTTGCCAGTTTATTAGTCGTAGGGGTCTTGTTTTTGGCAGGCTGCCAGTCTAAAGCTGACAATAATGAAGCAGGTTCAAAAAATATTTTGCGGGTCGGAACAGAGGGAACATACTCTCCGTTTTCTTATCGAGATGATAATGACAAGCTCACTGGCTACGATGTAGATGTTGCCAAAGCAGTTGCTAAGAAAATCGATTACAAAGTGAAATTCGTTGAAGCTCCATGGGATTCGATGTTAGCCGCTTTTGATGCGAAGAAATCTGATGTGATTTTCAATCAAGTATCGATCACTCCTGAAAGAAAAGAAAAATACTTGTTTAGCACACCGTATTCCATCTCTCATCCAGCGTTGATTGTCAATAAAGACAACAATGAGATCAAAGATTTCGCTGATTTGAAAGGGAAGAAGTCTGCACAATCATTGACCAGTAACTATGCACAAATGGCAGAAGACCTTGGAGCTGAAATATCCAGTGTTGATGGCTTTAGCAAGGCAGTAGAATTAGTCAGTGACAAACGTGCAGATGCGACATTGAACGATGATGTAACTTATTATGACTATCTAAAACAAAAGCCAGATGCACCAATTAAAATTGTGAAAACCTCGGATGAAGCAACCGAAGTAGCTGCAATGTTCCATAAAGGCGATGAAAAATTAGCTGAAAAAGTTGATAAAGCCATTAAAGAATTAGAAGCCGATGGTACATTGACAAAGCTGTCAGAAAAGTATTTCAATAAGGATATTTCTAAATAGAGGGGAGGAGTAAGTAAAATGGAACGAATGATTGAAATTATTCAAAGCTCGGCGGTTCCGTTGTTTTGGGCACTGTTAAAAATGACGATTCCGTTGACCCTAATCTCTTTTGCATTAGGAATGGTTTTGGCATTGATTACAGCTTTAGCACGGATTTCAAAGAACCGTATTCTGAATGGGATTTTCTTTCTCTATGTATGGATCTTCCGCGGAACTCCGTTACTAGTTCAGTTGTTTATTGTCTTTTTTGGGCTCCCTTCCGTGGGAATCCAAATGGATGCTTGGACAGCGGCGATTTTAACATTCTCATTAAATACTGGCGCGTATGCTTCTGAAAACATTCGTTCCGCATTACTTGCGATTCCTCAAGGTCAATATGAATCGGCTGCTTCACTGGGAATGAGCCGTTGGCAGATTTTGTATCGCATTATTGCACCGCAGGCTTTTAAGATTGCTTTGCCGCCGTTGTCTAATAACTTTGTTAGTTTGGTAAAGGATACGTCATTGGCAGCCAGCATCACAATTGTTGAGATTTTTATGACCGCCCAACGCATCGCTGCTCGAACTTACGAGCCATTGTTGCTATATAGCATGGTGGCGGTCTATTATCTGGTCTTTTGTACCTTCTTGAATTATCTGCAGTCCGTACTTGAAAAACGGATGGTCTATTAGGAGGAAGCACGATGTTAACAATTGAAAAATTAAATAAAAGCTTTGACGATACCCAAGTGTTAAAAGAAATTGATTTGACGTTTCAGCCCGGAGAGACAACCGTCATTTTAGGACCATCGGGCTCAGGGAAAAGTACCTTGCTGCGTTCAATTGATTTATTGGAAATGCCTGACAGTGGTCGGATCAAAATCGGTCAGGATGATCTTTCTTTTCCGCAGAATTTGTCCTTTCGGCAATTAAAAGAATATCGAGGTCATTTTAGTATCGTTTTTCAAGCGTATAACCTTTTTCCCCACTTGACAGTGATTCAAAACGTCATGGAAGGTCCTACGCAGGTGAAGAAAATTTCGAAAAATCAAGCACGAGAACAAGCAGAACAGCTTCTGACAAAAGTCGGCTTGTTAGACAAAGCGTCAGAGCATCCGAAACAATTATCTGGTGGACAAATGCAACGGGTTGCGATTGCTCGAGCATTGGCAATGGAGCCGGAATTCATGTTGTATGACGAACCAACTAGTGCACTCGATCCAGAGCTGGCACAAGAAGTTCTGCAGGTTATCAAAGATTTAGCCGAGTCAGGCAATGGCCAGATTGTTGTTACTCATCATTTGGAATTTGCTCGTAAAGTTGCCGATCGCATTGTTTTTCTAGAAGATAGACAAGTGACGTTTGATGGCAGCAGCCAAGCTTTTTTTGCAAGTGAGAGTCCTCGTATCCAACGTTACTTGCAGCAATTTCTATAAACAAAAAGCCGACATCGAATTTGATGTCGGCTTTCTTCATGTTGTTGATCTTGTTTAGTATTTGTTTAATTGGGCTTTTGCTTTTGGTTCTTGGACTTTCACTAAGACCATCTTCGTGATTTCCATCAATAGAACGGCTGAAGTAGCTAAAGCGAGTGCCAAACCAATTTCCTTCAAGGCGAAGGCTGCTGGAATAGCAAAGACTTCACGTAATCCTGGCAGTAATGTCAGACTGAATAGTCCGGCACAAACAAGTATCGCAAGCAGGACCATTTTATTAGAGAACAAACCAACTTGTACGGAAGTTTGTGTATTTGAACGGGCTGCAAAAGTCTGTAATGTCCGACTTAAGATCAAGGTTGAGAAGGCCATCGCAACACCCATTTCAGCTGATTGCAGGTTTCCGATCCATTGGGCGGTGATTACGGCAATGGCGATCAAGATTCCACGATACGTTACAGAAATCAATGTCTTCCCAGTGAAGATTCCGCTGTCTGGATCACGTGGCTGACGCTTCATAATTGTCGGCTCTGCTTTTTCCATCCCTAAAGCGATTGCCGGCAGCGAATCATTGACTAAGTTGATAAATAGTAATTGTAAAGCCGTAAAGGGGTTCGCCCAGCCGATTGCTAAAGCGAAGACGATCGCAATGATCGCGCCTAAGTTTCCAGCAAATAGATAAGCCACGGCTTTTTTGATATTATCAAAAACATTTCGTCCAACTTCAACGGCTTTAATGATCGAGGCAAAGTTATCGTCAGTCAAGACCATGGCGGCAGCATCTTTGGCAACATCCGTTCCGGTACCCATCGCAATACCAATATCGGCTTGCTTCAGGGCAGGGGCATCATTAACGCCGTCACCAGTCATGGCAGAAATTTTCCCCTTAACCTGCCAAGCTCGAACGATCCGGATTTTATTTTCCGGTGAGACACGTGCATAAACAGTGATTTGTTCTAATTGATCGGCTAATTCTGCTTCACTCAACTGGTCCAATTCAGCACCAGTCAATGCTAGGTCACCCTGTTGGAAAATCCCGATCTCTTTAGCGATAGCCACAGCAGTTGTCTTGTGGTCACCAGTGATCATCACTGTCTGAATACCTGCTGAGTTGGCATCAGCGACCGCTTGGAAAACTTCTTCCCGCGGCGGATCGATCATTGCTAGTAAACCGACCAAAACAAGATTTTCTTCATCAGCCAACGTTAATTCATCAGTTGTTACTTCTTTATAAGCAAAGGCTAAAACACGCAGTGCCCGTTCAGAAAAGGCTTCGTTTTGTTTTTGGAAACGCGATTTCAGCTCTGGAGTAAAATCAACGACTTGCCCATCAAGCAAGACTTTCGAGCTGCGTTCAAAGACGATATCAGGACCGCCTTTTGTCACCATTGTTTTCTGCTGATCGATCGTATGAAGCGTCGACATTAATTTCCGATCAGAATCAAAAGGCAGCTCTGCTTCACGGGGATACTTCTCCCGCAATTCACGGTACGATTGATTTTGTTCTTCGCTATAGTCGATCAATGCGATTTCAGTTGGATCACCTAGTTTTGTTCCATCTTCACTGATCGTTGCGTCATTGGCAAGAACGCTGATCTCGATCAACCGTTGCTCATCGGCTTCCCATTGCTTTGGATCACTTGAAAATTCTCCGCTTTGACCATCGGCTAAAAAGTGATCCACAACAGTCATTTTATTTTGGGTCAGTGTACCTGTTTTATCGGTACAAATAATGCTTGTTGAGCCTAATGTCTCTACAGCAGGCAGTTTACGAATGATCGCATGCTGCTTTGCCATTTTCTTTGTTCCTAATGAAAGGACAATTGTGACGATTGATTGCAGCGCTTCGGGAATCGCTGCCACCGCAACGGCAACAGCGAACATGAAGGCATTGACGATGTCTTGCGTCATATCTGCTGAACCGTCTAAGAAAACACGCAGTAATTGAACACCTAAGATCACTAAAGATAGCACCAAGATCGCTATACTTAATTTCTTACTGAAGCGATCCAATCCGCGTTGCAGCGGTGTTTTTTGTTCAGTCGTTGATTCTAGTAAACCAGCGACCTGACCAATCTCAGTTTCACTACCAGTAGCAGTTACTAAGAATTTTCCACGACCATACGTAACGATCGTTCCGCTGAAGACCATATTGACCCGATCACCGATCGGGACATAATTGCTCAATGTTGTGATCTCTTTTTCAGCAGGGGTCGATTCACCGGTCAACATGCCTTCATCGACCTTCAGTGAACCTGCCTCTAATAATCGACCATCGGCGGGCACATAATCCCCAGCTTCCAGAATAACGATGTCACCAGTAACGATATCTTTAGCAGGAATACTTTGCTCTTGTCCTCCGCGAAGAACGCTGGCATCTGGTGCGGAAAGCTTTTTCAACGCATCCAGTGAACCCTCAGCCTTTTTCGTCTGAATAACACTAACAACCGAGTTCAATAGCAGTACGGCTAAGATGACGATCGATTCGACATGAGCGCCCATAATCATCTGAACGACAGCAACGATCAACAGCACGATCACCATCGCGTCTTTGAAGGTCTCTAAAAATAAGGTCAACGAGGATTTCTTCTTCGCTTCTTTTAGTTGGTTTGGACCATTTTCCTGCAGTCGCTTTTGGGCTTCTGCTGGACTTAGACCTTCTGGCACAGTGTTCAAGTCTTTCATTAATTCATCTGTTTCTTGTTGGTACGCGTGTTTCGTCAATTTTTATCCCCCAATAATTTTTTATTTCACTTAGCTCAGCGGCAACATTCTGAATAAACAAAAAGAGACCCAAGGCAAGTGTTTAAACTTGTCTTAGGTCTCACCATTTCATACGATACCAGAAAACCACTGCTGGTTAACTTACTGTTGATATCACAACAACAACGTTGCCGGTTACTCCCCTAAGGAGTTATTAATATGTTTAAATCTTAACGGAAATGATTTTTGATTGCAAGAAAAATGCTGGTTCTACTAAATAAAGTCATCAAATAAGTTAGAAAAGCCTTGATAGTCTCGATTTTCCTGAAGTTATTTAATTTTTCTTAAGCGACTATTTTCCGGCAATGATCGTTTTGATCGTGCTTTCGTCCAAACCTTTTAAAACTTGGATCAGCATTTCCCGGGCAGCATCAAAATCAGCGATGCTGAACATCGTTTGGTGGGTATGGATATAGCGTCCGCAAACGCCAATCACGGTACTTGGAATTCCTTCATTCGCAGTATGCGCGGCACCGGCATCAGTTCCGCCTTTAGAAACAAAGTATTGGTAAGGGATGTTGTGAGTTTCGGCAGTATCTAGTAAATATTCTCGTAAACGAGGAAGCAGGATCATGCCGGGATCTTGGATACGCAAGAGCGTGCCTTCGCCTAAATGACCGAAAGTTCCATTGGTTGTCACTAAATCATCCGCTGCAGAGCAGTCTACCGCGAAAAATAGATCTGGTTGGAATTTTGTAACGGCTGGTTTTGCCCCACGTAGGCCGACTTCTTCTTGAACGTTGGCGCCAGCGATCAATGTGTAATCCAATGTTTCTTTTTGTAATGCCTCTAAGGCTTCTAGCACCACAGTACAGCCGTAACGGTTATCCCATGCTTTACTGATAATATTTTTGCCATTTGCGGTTTTAACTGTTTCGGTTTGGGGAACGATCGTATCACCTGGCAAAACGCCGTATGCCAATGCTTCCTCTTTTGATTCAAAGCCGGCATCAAATAGAATATCTTCAACTTTGATTTGACCTTGTCCGCTGGTTCCCCGTAATAAATGCGGCGGCACGGAAGAGGAGATACACGGATAATTGCCTTTACTAGTTTTTAAAGTAAAACGTTGAGCAGAAACCACATAAGGATTCCAGCCGCCTAATGGCACGACTTTAAATAATCCGCGTGGAGTAATTTCTGTCAGCATGAAGCCGACTTCGTCCATGTGAGCAGCTACCATGACACGTGGTTTGTTTTCCTCAGCTTGACGCAGACCGAAAATACCACCCAAACCGTCTTGCTCGACATCATCCACCAAGGGTGTGATAGCGTCACGCATGTAGCTGCGAATATCTTCTTCAAAGCCGCTGGTACCTTGAAGCTCCGTTAATTCTTTGATTCGTTGAAATGTTTTTTCTTCCATCAATGGTCCTCCTCAAAAGTTAAAATCCGTTCTCATTATAAGCCTTTGGTGTTTTAAAATAAATCAATTCAAAGTCGAGAAATTGTTGATTGCTTTTTTGTAGTGCATTCCCGAAAATCGTCTCAATGATTTCGGCTAACTCTGCTGGTGAAAAATCATCAGCAAAATATTCTTGGAAAAAATCACGACTGATTTCCTCTTGCTTTGTGTAGGAGAAAATTTTTGTGTGATAAGTAATATCCAGCTCGGTAAGGAATATTTTATAGCGTTCGTTTAATAATAAATCAGGATTCTTGTCCTCGTTGGAAGAGAAGAGTTGATCTTCATCTTTTACGACTCTTAGAATGAGACACCAATTTTTACTGACTTGGCAGAAATCCAATAATTCTGCTTTAGTCTGTATAGCAGGATTCATTGCGGTAAAAGCAATGTCATAACTATGTTTGTTCAGATGCAAAAACGTTTCTTGATCTTGCTTGATTAGTTGAACATTTTCATCAGCTTTCGTTCCGGCCAGCTTCAGCATTTCCTTTGAGATATCCATGAGATCATACTTCTTAACGTATTTTTGGAAGGCTGTTAAGTAACGACCTGACCCGCCGGCGAGATCTAAAAAAGACTGGCAGGGAAGAATGTTTTCCTCTAGTAAAAAGTCCCGCAGATCTTCCGCGATCGGAAACGTGGATTCTTGTTGGATGGCTTCATACTCTTCGGCGAATTCATCCCAAAATGTTTCGAGTTCATTCAAATAGTTAGACATAAGAACCTTCTTTCTAATGATCGTATCCAGTATACATTGATACAGCGTAGATAAAAACTATTTCAGTTTTTATTTCTTCATCAACCAGTATAATAAAAGGGGAATTTGATCTTCTGGACATAATCTACTTCAATTTGCTTTACAGCTTCTTTAGAATAGAATGTGGAAAGAGGTGTAGGGATGGAAATTAAACGGAGTGAAAGAGAGGCGCTAATGCCCTTTTTAGATAACATTTTTGAGCAGCAGCACAAGCAGCAATTTGCGAAGGAGATGCCAGAATCATTGGAAGAAACGTGGGCTTTGGGCGCGTGGGTCGAGGATCAGTTAGCGGGAGCGATTGTGGGCAAAAGGCAATATGATACGTTACATATCTCTTTGTTGGGAGTTGATGATATGTACCAGAAATTGGGTGTCGGTTCCAAGCTGATGCAAGCGATGGAAGATCAAGCAGTACGCGAAGCTGTAAAGACGATTACCTTAACCACCAAAGCTTACCAAGCATTAGGTTTCTATTTAAAGAACGGCTTCGAAGTTTTTGGGGAACTGAAGGATGTTCCGATGGTTGGTACGACGAAGTATTATTTGGTCAAAAGAATAAGCAGGGGAGTGTGATTTTTTCACTCGCCTGCTTTTTTAAAAGTAGTAATATTGCACGATCATGATGATAATTAAAACGATAATTCCCGGTAAATAATTCGAGACGCGGATCTTGGTCAGCTTCATGACATTTAATCCGATCGCCAAGATCATCAAACCGCCGATCGCACTGATCTCGGTCATGATGCTATCTAATAATTCCGGCGGTAAATAGCGAACAATAAAGCTGGCAAAAATCGTGATGATTCCTTGATAGATCAAGACTGGAAAGGCGGAAAAAAGCACACCGATGCCTAGTGACGCCGTCAGCATAATCGACATAAAGCCATCCATGACCGCTTTAGTAAATAAGGTCTGGTGGTTGCCAGCTACGCCACTTTCAATCGCGCCAATGATACCCATCGAGCCGATCACATAAATCAAGGTGGCAGTCACGAAACCCTCCGCGAAATTGCCATTGCCGCGGGCAAAGCGTTTTTCTAAAAGCAAACCTAAATTGGTCATGGAATCCTCGATTTTTAGAAATTCACCGATCATTCCGCCTAAACAAATGCTGATAATAATAATCGTAAAAGAGGTGGTCTGCATCGACATCTGGATCGCTAAAGCAATCGTTCCTAACGCAATCCCCTTCGTTACTGTTTCCTTTGTTTGCTCAGTAATATTTCGTAAAACAATCCCAGATAAACTCCCCGCAACAATTGCCAGAAAGTTGACAAATGACCCCAACAACAACATAACCCTCACCCGTTTCTATGAAATTCATTAGAAAATAATTAAACCTTGTTTAGCACTCATCTTACCACGAGTGGAATTTTTTTTGAATAGGAATAAAAAAACTGCAAACAACTTCTATTAAAAGAAGTGTTTACAGTCTATTGGACAAATGATTATTGCGCGGCCTTTTCACGTTCCCGTTTGGCTAAGGTCGGCATAATAAATCCTAAACCAATTAATACGACGATGCCGACAATGTTAATGATTAGTTCGTGCCAGAACAAACTAGAGCCATAAGGGGCATCCTGCGGCAGGATACCGAACAAAGTAGCAATGACGGTAACCGCCAGACACCAGCCGCCAACAAAGACGGCCATCCGATCATTCTTGATAAAGACATAGTCTGATTGAAATTTTTGACTATCTAAACGAATCCGAATAAAGGCGTAGAAAATCCAACACGTGACACCGGGAGAAATAATACCGTTTAGATTTAACAGCCAGTTGAAGATGTCATTCATCTCGGGTAAGAAGACGCCTAATAATAGAATGAAGGCGCTCAAAGCAGTTGTTAAAATATACCCATTGATAGGTAAACCCTCCGCATTCAGCTTGGTTAAATTCTTCGGCATGAACTGTTTTCCGGTATCGGAGATCAGCATGCGGGTCATGGCGTCTAGCAGGACAGCTAGCAGGGCACACATATAGATAATTTGCGTGACTGCAAAAACGTACATCAAGGAGTTGCCTAAATGGAAGAATTCTCCTAAACGCTGAAAGGCATAATACGAGCCATTCATTTTTAGATTATTTGGCAAATGATGGGCGTTAAAGAAGACACCTAAAGAAAATGAACCAAAGACCGTCAAGAAGATGGTCATCACCGTCAGCATGATCATCGCTTTTGGAAATTCCCTTTGTGGCTTGCGCATCCGGGTCACGAATGGAGCAACTAGTTCCGCACCATTAATAGCATAGATCAACAGCCCGATCGTGGTTAGATAATGGAGATCAAATTTCGGAATGACCGCTCCCAGATTCATCGGCTGTGTTTCAATGTGCCCATTTGGCATAAATAGGGAAGCAAAGGTCATGAAGACGAACAAAATCGCCATGATGAACATGGCCCCGCCGCCTAAAGTACTCAATACTTCCAACGATTTTTTAAAATGGCGTTGCAGGAAAATGAAGGCTAAAAAGACACAGAAGGTCAATAGCGCGAACATCGAATTAGACATTTTGTCTTCCATTGAATCGTTGCCGTTTACTAGCCAGCCGAAGCCGACGACGACAGCATTTGCGGTATCGACGACGTAAGGGATCGACGCCGCCCAATAAGTCCACGCCGTGAAATAACCCAAGCGATCACCGCTAGTTCCTCGAACCCATGAGGTCAGTCCACCACCTTCATGGTTAAAAACCGATCCCAGCTGTCCAACCATCAGCGAGTAAGGAATCACATATAATAGCAGTAAAATTATCCAAGAAGTAATGACTCCCAAGCCCTGATTGGCGAAGTTATAAATAATATCATCAAATCCGATGACGGTGACAAACGACATCATGGCTAGCACAGGCCATGAGATAAAACTTTTCTTTTCCTCGATCATATAAAATGCTCCTTCAAAATAGTTTAGGCAAATGATTTCGTCAGAGCTAATGATGGAGGCTTATTTCGATACCCCACGAAGCTCCCCTTTCTGTTCACAAAATACGATCTATCATCCCATAAAAAAATAAATAATGCCAACAAAAAACTGTTTTTCATTGATAGTTTAGCATAGATTCATTTTTGGGACAGAATCCGCCATTTGAAAGCTCTTTCTGTTCAATCCCGATTTTTTTGGCTATACTGGTATAGTAGAAAAGGAGGGCGTTCATATGAATGAATTTTTAGCCGAAGAAGAAGAGAAATCAGAAGAAAAAAATCCGATGATGTTAAAATTGTTAAAGCAGCGGACAATTTTGATTTATGGTGAGATCAATCAAGATCTGGCAAAGACAGTGACGGAACAATTGCTTTATTTATCCGCAGTTAGTGACGAACCGATTACGATGTTTATCAACAGTCAAGGTGGTCACGTAGAGTCTGGCGACACAATCCATGACATGATCCGCTTCATTAAACCAAAAGTAAAAGTAATCGGAACCGGTTGGGTCGCAAGTGCTGGGATTACGATTTATTTAGCAGCGGATAAAAGAAATCGTTACAGCCTGCCGAATACTCGTTACATGATCCATCAACCAGCGGGGGGCGTTCAAGGTCAATCGACGGAGATCCAGATCGAAGCCAAAGAAATTTTGCGCATGCGTAAACGGGTGAACAAATTGATCGCTAAAGCAACTGGTCAAACTCTGGAACAAATTGAAAAAGATACGGATCGTAATTTCTGGTTATCAGCAGAAGAAGCCAAAGATTACGGCATCGTCGGAAAAATCGTTGAATCTGACACAGCAATCAAATAGTAAAAAGTGATCGTGACTGCTATCAATCAGACTGGCAGAAACAATAGTGAACACCTAGAGCAGAATGAATTTCTGTTTTAGGTGTTTTTTTGTTAAACCAGAGCAGCCAGACAACTAATTACCGTTTTTAGGTTTAAAAGTAGTAAAAACAGGAAACAGAAGGGAATGATCATTTTTCGTGAGTCATTTTCCTACTTTTGAGAAAAACCGATAGACAAGAAAATGTGAATCTGCTAATGTTAGAAGAAAAATAAATTTTGATGTGAAAATTTTAAGGAGGAATAAATTTGGGTGCTAAATTAAAAGAGTTATTAGGATTGCCTTCTTTGCGTGAAGCTCAACTAATGAGTGGACAAAATTGCTTAAATCAAACGGTGACATCCTTGTCTTTCTTGGATATATCAGATATGGATGATTATGCGGCTTTGCTTGAAACCAATGAATATCACTCCGGTGAGCTGGCGCTGACTTCTTTTTTCAACATCAAAGACGACGTAACGAAGCAATGCGAAACGATTCGTCGGTTACATAAAATGGGCGAGATGGGGATCATTCTCTATTACGTAGGGATCGTGGTACCCAAGCTATCATCCAAAGTGATCCAAACGGCGGAGGAGTTAGATTTTGTGATCATTCAAATGCCGAAAAATCAAAGTCAGATTCGCTACAGCGAGGTGATCGTTGAGGTCACGGCAGAAATTTTGAAGGCTCGTCCAACAGAAAACATCGTTAATGAAGTTCTAGAAAAGGCCTCGTTGCTGCCGGAGCATCTGCGGACTGTGGAAGTGACTTTACGGCTGCTTTCCGATCTTTTGCGCACCAACATTATTTTGACCAATCCAGATAATGAAGTGATCAATCAGATCAAATGGCCGCGGAATTCTTCCGTTGATCTGGAAAGATTGCTGCGTAGAGTCGTAGTAGAGGATGGCAAGCAAGTAGAAAAAAATGATTTTGGGATTTTTTACAAGGAGCTTTACCACAAGGAAAATGGCGTCCTGCGTTTTTATTTATTGAAGGAGCATGAGCTATTAACCGAAGCCGAGTGTGGACAATCGGTCGAGCTGCTTCAAGTCGCGATGAATTTGTGGGGCAAGAAGCATGGTGAAGTCAGCGAGTATGCCTTGGTGCAGGCCATCTTGAATGATGAAAGCGAAAAAATGTATCGCTTAGCCAATCATTTGAAGATCGATGTCAAAGGGATCGGTCTGATGTGGCTGCTGCAATTGAATGATCTTAGAGAAGAAAAGAAGCTGAAGGAAGATATTCTGGCGTATGCCACTAAGTTTTACAAAACGTGTGTGGCCCAATTAATTGATGATCAGCTGATCGTATTACTAGGAAATTACTGCCATAATGATTCCGAATTGGAGCTGGGAGAAGCTTACCTTCAGGCCAGTCCTTATCAGGACTCGATCGACAGTATCGTCTTGTGTCCACGACTGCGGAATACTACGGATGTGCGAATGACCTATCAATTAGTCAATAAAGTCGCGTTGCAGCTGCCGAAGTTATTCCATGGAAAGAAGAGCTTTTCCATCAGCGAGATTCGCCAAGTCGCCTATGCCACTAAGCTGATCCAAGCTGGGGAAGCCGAAGTGGAAGAAACCTTGAGTGTACTAGCACCGATCATGGATAGCAAGGAGCAACTGATGACGTTATGCAGCTTTCTGTTGGATGCTGGCGCTGATTTTCAAGTATGCAGCGAGCAGCTGTTTATCCATAAAAATACGGTGAAATATCGAATCAAAAAGATCAGTGAGGCGTTAGGCTACAATGTTATGCGTTTTTCTGAGAGCTATGAATGCTATGTTGCCTGCTTGACCTATCGTTTAATCAGTCTATAGAATGCAAAAAGTAGCGACCCGAAAATGTGGTTGCTACTTTTTGGTTATGTCTTTCGTAGTTTAGTAGGTTTGAAGTGAAGTCACATACACTGAACAAAACTAATGACTAGGTGGTTTAGTACAATGACATGCGAGGCGAAACTCAAACTCACTGTTCCATGGGCATGGAAAAATGACTGCCTTATAAGAGCGCTAATAACGCATCAATGTCTGCTTCCTTTGTAGCCCAGCTAGTCGCAAAACGAATTACGGTATGGGTGTCATCGTATTGTTCCCAGAAACCAAAGGCCACAGATTTTTTCAGTTCTTCCATTTGGCTATTCTCCAGGATGATGAACTGCTGATTGGTAGGCGATTCCAAATAGAAGCGGTAATTTTTTTCAGCCAGTCCTTTTTTCAAGCGCATCGCCATGTCGATCGCATGCTTACTGATCTCAAAATACAACTGATCTGTAAATAAAGTGTCGAATTGCAGTCCCAGCAGTCGTCCTTTGGCTAACAGTGCGCCCTGTTGTTTCATATGAGCGATAAAATATTCTGGTAAATTATTTTTCGTAAAAACGATAGCTTCTCCTAATAAAGCTCCGACTTTGGTCCCGCCGATATAAAAGACATCACAGTATTCCGCGATCAGCGGCAAGGTCAAGTCCGATTCTGGACTGGCTAGCCCATAGCCTAAACGGGCACCATCCATAAAGAGCGGGATTTTATATTCGCGACAGACTTCAGAGATGTTTTTCAATTCTTCTTTGGAATACAAGGTGCCATACTCTGTTGGATGAGATAAGTAGACCATTCCCGGGAAAACCATGAACTCGCGATTATCATCTGCCCAAAATTGCTCAAGGTAATTCCGAATCTGCTGTGCGGAAATTTTTCCATTGTTTTGCGGCAGACTCAACACCTTATGCCCAGAAAATTCGATCGCGCCTGTTTCATGGGTTGTGATGTGTCCTGTTTCAGGAGCGATCACGCCTTCGATCTTTTTCAATAAAGAGGCGATGACTAACGCATTGGTCATTGTGCCGCCAGCGATGAAATAGACATCTGCCTCAGGGCATAAACAGGCTTGTCGAATTTTTTCGACAGCGGAAGCTGAATACTTATCTCGACCATAGCCACTTAGTTTTTCTTCATTGGTTTCAAGTAAACGCTGTAGAATCTTTTCATGGGCACCTTCTAAATAATCGCTTTCAAAATTTAACATAAAGAGCTCCTTCCGTTGCTGTTTCGTTCTATTGTATTGTAGCAGATTGGAAGGTGGCGAAAATAGAGAAAAAGGCATGCGAACCAAAATTGTTCACATGCCTTGTCGAAATTATAGTTCAATTGTTTCTCCAACAGCCATGACTTTACCGACATTCTCCGGCAAAAGCTTAATAAATGCTTCCGGATCTTGTTTGATGACTGGGAAAGTATTGTAATGAATCGGTACGACTTGCTTAGCCTTTAAACGTTTAGCTGCACTGGCTGCTTCTTCAGGTCCCATCGTGAAATTATCGCCGATCGGCAGGAAGGCGATATCGATACCAAAGGCTTCACCAAAGAGTGCCATGTCGCCGAAGTTTGAGGTATCACCAGCATGATAGATCGTTTTTCCTTCTGCTTGTACAATAAAGCCAGCTGGTTCTCCCATATAAATCATCTGTCCATCTACTTCGTACCCTGAGCTGTGTTGGGCGTGGACCATTTTCACGCGACCGAAAGGAAAATCAAATTTGCCCCCGATGTTCATGCCATGGGTCTTTTTCACACCGTTGTTCTCAGCGAAGCTGCAAATTTCGACATTGCTGATAACCGTGGCATCGTTGCGCTTTGCGATCGGAACCATGTCACCAATGTGGTCACTGTGTCCATGGGTGATCAAGAGCCAATCTGTTTCCACTTCATCAGCTGTTAAATCAGTCAAGGAATTCCCTGTAATAAATGGATCGAACAAGACTTTTTGACCATCTTCCATAGTGATTGATAAAACTGAGTGACCATGATAAGTAATTTTCATATCACATTCCTCTCTTTCTACATAATCATTATATCGAAGACCGCCGATATAATGTAAGCTTTTGCTTTACACTGAAATCAGATAAACTATAAGAAAGATATAGAATACGGAGGGAAAAGTATGCAACTGATGATTGATCCGAAAGTGAAAGAACAAGGCGTATCAATAGCTTACAGTGTCATCGAGTTTAAAAATGACGCTCACAATGAAAAACTCTGGCAGGATATACTAAATCCATTGCTTAGAGAAATTGAATTGAATGATACCTTGGATACCATCAAGGAAGATCCGCAAATAACTGCAACCAAAAAAATCTATCGCGTTTTAGGAAAAGACCCTGCTCGTTTTCGACCTTCATCAGACAGTTTATGGCGACGGGTCGTTCAGAAAAAAGGACTCTATCAGATCAATGCACTAGTTGATTTGAATAATTACTTCTCATTAAAATGGAAGCTGCCTTTTGGTGCCTACGATTTAAAAAAGGTCTCGGAACCGATCCAATTAACAGTGGGAGCAGCAGAGGCGCGGTATGCCGGGATCGGCAACAAATCCGTCAATATTGAGAATCTGTTGGTATTATCTGACGAAGCAGGACCATTCGGTAGTCCAACAGCGGATTCGACACGAGGAATGATCGCTGAAGAGACGACACGGGCTTTACTGGTTGGCTATCAATTTGAGGATGAAACGGTGGTTGATCAAGCAGAAGTAAAAGCGGTTTTAGGGAATTACCTGTCTGATTGCCAAGTTATTGAACAAGGGGTCATTTAATAAAACGAGGCAAAATTTCTGCCTCGTTTCTTATTCCCAATTTTTACAAACATCGATCCATTGTTTGAATTGCGTGTATTTTTCTAATTCTGGAATCGTTAATTCAATCGCGTTGTTTGAATCGCCGCAAGCGGGAAAGACGCTCTCGAAGCGTTTCAAGGATTCGTCTAGATACACGTCGATCCCTTTGTTGATCCCAAAAGGACAAACACCGCCGACTGGATGACCGATGATTGCTTCTACCTCATCGGCTTTCAGCATCAACGCTCGTTCGCCAAAAGCGGCTTTGAATTTTGGGTTATCGATCTTTGCATCCCCAGCAGTAACGATCAGGATACTTTTGTCGGCTTTTTTTAATTTGAAGGACAGTGTTTTTGCGATACGTTCTGGTGCACAGTTCAGTGCTTGTGCCGCCAATTCGACCGTAGCACTGGAGACGGGAAATTCTTGGATGCGCTCGGCCATTCCATATTGTGAGAAATATTTTTTTACAGCTTCAACAGACATACAGTTTCCTCCTTGTTTATTAACTAATAATGATACACGCTTTGCTGAAGGTAGTAAATGGTATTTGTTAGAATAGAAGAAGAGACGCTTACGGAAGGAATCAGAGATGAAAGAGGACAAGAAGAAATTATTAGCCAAAGTGGCTTACATGTATTATGAACAAGAATTGACCCAGGCTCAGATTGCTAAAGAATTAGCGATTTATCGGACAACAGTCAGCCGGATGTTGAGTCAGGCGAAATCAGCAGGTATCGTCGAGATCAAAATCAATCATTTTGATGCCAGTTTGTTTGAGCTGGAGGAACAGTTGAAGCGTGCCTTTGGTTTGACGGCTGTTGAATTGGTTCCGACCGAAAGTGATACGAGTGAAGAAGCTAAGGAAGAGCGATTGGCGGAAGCAGCCGGCGCTTGGATTCGGCGTCAATTAGCTGATGAAATGGTTGTTGGTTTGTCTTGGGGTGCCAGTGTGGGGCGAGCGGTGAACAAGATCGATCAGAAACAATTATCGGATGTTTCAGTTGTACCGATAGTCGGCGGACCGAGCCATATAAATTCCCGCTATCATGTCAATACCTTAGTCTATGAGTTGGCACGCAAGCTAAACGGCAATAGTCTATTTGTTAATGCGACGGTGATCCAAGAAAGCAAAGAGCTGGCCGAAGGAATTTTTAATTCGAAATATTTCCACGATCTAAAAGAATATTGGAAACGGCTGGACTTAGTCATCGTCGGCGTCGGTGGTCCCTTGAGCTACCATAAAAGTCAGTGGCGGGATCTGTTGTCGCCCGCCGACTATGAAGAATTGAAATTGCGGGAAGCGGTCGGGGATTGTTGCTGCCGTTTTTATGATGGAGAGGGAAAGCTGCTGAAGGGAGAGTTGAATCAGCGTACAATCGGTTTGACCTTGGATGAGTTAGCAGATGTTCCTCAGTCTGTGGGGATTGCTCGCGGCATCTCGAAAGCCCGCTCGATCGTTCCGCTACTGAAAAAAGGCTATCTCAAAACATTAATCACCGATCAAGAGACCGCGCAAGAGATTTTACGATTGAATCAACGAAAGTAGTTTTTTTATAGAAAATGCACATTTGTGCGATTATCCGAAAAGATTGATTGGCGAAAGGCTTGCTGTAAAGCTTTTCGCTTTTTTTGACGAGTGAGTGCGGAAATAATTGATCAGAGGTGCTATGCTTGTTCTATAGAAAAGAGTAAGGGAGTTTTCAATAATGGAATTTATGCTAGACACAGCCAATCTTGCTGATATTAAAAAATTTGCTGATTTTATGCCGATCGCAGGTGTTACCTCTAATCCATCGATCGTGAAAAAGGAAGGGAAGATCGATTTCTTCCAACATATGAAGGAGATTCGCGGCATCATCGGTGAACATCGTTCATTGCACGTACAAGTCGTAGCCACCGATTATGATGGAATCATCAAGGACGCAGAAACGATCTTAGCCAATATCGACCAAAAAGTGTTTATTAAGATTCCTGTGAACGAACCTGGTTTAAAAGCAATCAAAGAATTAAAACGGCGCGGCATCAATGTTACTGCGACAGCAATCTATACCAAGTTTCAGGCTTACTTAGCAATCGCGGCTGGGGCTGATTATATCGCGCCTTACTTCAATCGAATGGAGAACTTGAACATCGATCCGCGGGAAGCAATTTTTGAAATGGCTGAGGAAATCGCTCGTACGAAGAGCGAAACAAAAATTTTGGCAGCCAGCTTCAAGAACGTAGGGCAAGTCAATGCAGCATTAGAAAACGGCAGCCAAGCGGCAACAATGGGTGTTGATATCATTCAGCAAGCCTTAGCAATGCCGTCAATCGCACAAGCAGTCACAGATTTTACAGGTGATTGGGAAGAAATTTTCGGCGAAGGAACCACAGTCGCTGATTTATAGCAGCTTCATTAACAGACAGTTGAGGCTGTCTGTTTTTTTGACTCGAGTGAACTATATTTTACTTAAGAGTTTGCGAGCTCATTTCTTCTATAACGAACTTGTTAGGTGTTAAGCTTAAATAGAGGTGAACGAGATGCATGAGATCCAGCGAGAATGGGCACAGTGGAAATATTTTGTGATGGCCCGGTCGCAAAAGGAATATCTGGCGCTGCGGCAGCTTTTCTCTGGCAATCAATGGTCAGAAGCAAAAACGGAGCAGTTTTACCAGCATTTAGCTGCGGTGAAAAGCATGCCGCTTGATTTAAAAGCACAAAGAAATGCCTATGAACATGTCTGGGGCTATTTCATAAAAAATGGCGACACCAGAAGAAAGACAACGTTTTTTTGCCTTGCTGAATCAGATGACAGAAACTGAAGACGAAGCACTTCCTTATTTGAAAAAGCTAGCTGAAAAGTATCAAACAGCCTATCTTTTGGAATCTCACTTTTTTGATTGAAGCAGATCGTTTCCGAATTTTTGAACGAACTTTTATAATGGTTCGATATGGAGGGATACATAAATGGATACACGCGCAGTTGTAATAGAAGAATATGGTCACGCTGACCAATTAAAAGAAAGTACAGTATCATTACCAGAGCTTGGCGAACATCAAGTTTTAGTCAAAGTAAAAGCGTCATCAGTCAATCCGATTGATTGGAAATTACGTGAAGGGTATCTAGCTCAAATGATGCCTTGGGAATTTCCGATTATTTTAGGCTGGGATGTTGCCGGTGAAATCGTGGAAGTTGGTTCAGAGGTGAAGGATTGGCAGGTAGGTCAAAAAGTTTTCGCTCGTCCAGAAACGACTCGTTTTGGCACCTATGCCGATTATACGATCGTAGATGATCATCTGTTAGCGAACAAACCTGACTCCGTGTCATTTGAGGAGGCAGCCGCAGTTCCACTAGCAGGCTTGACCGCCTATCAAGCACTATTTACCCATGGCAAACTAAAAGCAGGTGAAAAGGTCTTGATTCATGCCGGTGCTGGCGGTGTTGGTATTTACGCCATTCAATTAGCGAAAAATGCCGGAGCAACCGTCATTACAACAGCAAGTGCAAAAAATCATCCGTTGTTAAAAGAGTTAGGTGCCGATCAAGTGATTGATTATCATACGACTAATTTTTCCGAAGTTTTAGCAGATGTTGATTTGGTTTTTGATACAATGGGCGGGGATGTCCAAAAAGACAGCTTTAAAGTATTGAATGAAAATGGCCGTCTGATCTCGATCGTCAGCCAGCCGGATGAAGAATTGGCTAAAAGCATTGCGGTAGCAGAAAGCATCTGGCTTCAACCAGATGGCAAACAGCTACAAGAAATCGCCGATTTAATGACTGATGGAAAAGTCAAAAGTGTGATCGGACATACCTATCCAATCACAGCAGAAGGTGTCAAAGAAGCACACGAATTGAGTGCGACCCATCACGCCAAAGGAAAAATTGTTTTAACGAATAATTAGTTTAGAAGCTGTACCTGTAAATACGGGTACGGCTTTCTCTATTTTGGAAAGGGAAAATAGCTCTAATCGAACCTCGATTTGACAGCGAAATTATTTATCGGTATCGTTAAGATAAAATGAAAACGTTTTATAACGAGGAGGAGTAGTATGAGCGAAATTACAAACAGTGTTGACTTTTTAAAGCAGCAAAAATGGGTTGATTTGAGTCACAGTATTTATGGCGGAATCCCTTATTTTCAATCGTTTCAGCCGATGCAGGAAAAAACCTTGGTTACAGTAGCGAAGGATGGTTTTTTTGCGAAGGAATATCAATTGGTAACGCAATACGGCACCCACATTGATGCCCCCGTGCATTTCGTTGAAGATCGTATCTCTGTGGATCAATTAGCCATCAAAGATTTCTTATTGCCATTGATTGTTATCAACAAGGAAAAAGAAGTCGAAAAAAATCATGATTATTCTTTGACCGTAGAGGATATCAAAGCGTTTGAGGCGGAATATGGTGAAATTCCAGCTGAAAGTTTCGTAGCATTTGCCAGTGGCTGGTCCAAACGCTGGGAGGATACGGAAGCCTTCTACAATGTCGATCAAGATGGACAAGCCCACACGCCTGGCTGGTCTTTGGAGGCTTTGAAGTTTTTACACGAAGAGCGAAATGTAACGGCAGTTGGTCATGAAACACTAGACACAGACTCGTCAGTGGACTGTACGAAAAATGGCGGCTTGATTGGTGAGCTGTATTGGTTAGGGCAAGATAAGTTCCAAGTCGAGGTGTTGAATCGTCTGACTGAACTGCCACCAGTTGGCGGAGCCATCTCGATTGGCGTACCAAAGGTTAAAGATGCTCCAGGATTTAATGTTCGTGCGATCGCGGTCATTCCAGCAGAATAATGAAAAGCAAGGTCTCGTTTAAAAAACGAAGCCTTGCTTTTTAAGAAATTCTACCGTGTTTGTACGACGTGGGTATTTAAAATGCTGTCGGACTTTTTCTGACCAGTTGGTTTCTTGTGTATTGGAACTACGGGCTTGATAGTAAGCAGCTGTTTTTTCGTCATAGCTGCGAATGATTTTTGGCGTAAAGGTTCGATAAGTATTGGTTCCCAGCACAGAGTCGATCGGCAGTCGCGGTTTGACATCATTTTTTTCAGCAGGGTAACCGACGAACATCCCGAAAACTGGATAAGTCAATTCAGGCAGATCAAGGATTTCCTTAAGTTGGAATAAGTTATTTCGAATACCGCCGACATAACAGATTCCGAGGCCAACAGACTCGGCATAGACTGCCATTGACTGAGCAGCCAAGGTCGCATCAACGGTTGCTACGACTAATGATTCCGTTGTTCGCAGGTGCTCCATAGAATCGCCGTTTAGAGTCAAGACCTGAGCATGTTTATTTAAATCAGCAATAAAAATATAAAGCGAACCATTTTCACCATTGTCAACTGGGAAATTAGCGATTTGTTCAATCATTTTTCTTTTTTTAGCATCGGCAATTTCAATGATCGAGAAGGCCTGTAAGAAATTAGAGCTGCTGGCACTTTGGGCAGATAGAATCAATTGTTCCTTCAATTCATTAGATAGTTTTTGCTGGGTAAATGAGCGGACCGAGGTGTGTTGCAGCATCGTTTCAAAAAGTTCCATCAAAAAGCCTCCTTTAGTACAATTCAATGATTAGTTTTCACAAAGTTTAATCACTGTCTTTATCATAGGAAAAATATGTTAGGAAGTAAAGCAAGATGAGAGAAACGGCAGTCGACAAAGATTTTCTTACACTTATCATTTAGCGAATTGCATAAAAAAGGAAAACTTTCGTGTATTTATGATAAGGAGTCGGAGGCATTGTGCTGGCTAACTCACAGTGAAGGGTGTTTTTTTCATAGAACTCGCAGCTAGCTCACAAGTAAGGAGCGATTTTTCCTAACGTAAAAAATCGAAATACTTTCGTACGCATATCATCCAACTAGACTTCTTATCTTATGAACTTAGTTTGCTTAATACTTGATCCAACTCAATATTAAGCAAACTGTGAAAAGTTGGACTGACAGCTAGCTCATAGCTGAGGCTGCTTTTTTCAAAGGACGAAAAAAGCTAAATTTTCTTACGCATATCATCCAACTAAACTTCTTATCTTATGAATTTAGTTTGCTTAATACTTGATCCAACTCAATATTTAACAAACTGTGAAAAGTTGGACTGACAGCTAGCTCATAGCTGAGGAAGCTTTTTTCAAAGGACGAAAAAAGCCTAATTTTCGTACGCATACGATTCCACTAATCGTACTAAAAGTACGAAGTGGAACTCGCAAATTCCGAACGTTTTGTTAAAAAAATTCGATTTTATTAATAAAATTCTCATGGTTTTGTCATCACTGTGCTATAATGAGAAACAATTATCTGAAGGGAGTTATGCAAATGCGTGGCGTAGTAACGGTTATCGGAAAAGATAAGGTTGGTATCGTAGCAGGTACTAGTCAAAAATTAGCGGAATTACAAATTAATATTTTAGATGTTTCTCAAACAATCATGGGGGACTTTTTTACAATGATGATGTTAGTAGATTTAACCAATGCTACAGAAGATTTTGAAGGGGCACGTGAGCAACTTCATGAATTAGGAAAAACGCTAGGTGTAAAAATCAGCATTCAAAATCAAGAAATTTTTGACACGATGCATAAATTATAGGGAGGGCTCTTTGTGGAAATCAATCAAATAATGGAAACGATCCGAATGATCGAAGAAGAAAATTTGGATATTCGGACGATTACCATGGGGATATCATTGCTAGATTGTATTGATAGCGATAGCGATCGCGCCTGTGAAAAAATTTATCAAAAAATCACAACGAAAGCCAAAGATTTGGTGAAGGTTGGTGAGTCGATCGAAGCTGAATATGGAATCCCAATTATTAACAAACGTATTTCGGTTACACCGATCGGGATTATCGCGGCTGCGACTCCAGACACAGATTATGTGAAATTTGCGAAAACATTAGATAAGGCGGCGAAAGACGTCGGTGTTAACTTCTTGGGTGGCTTCTCTGCTTTAGTTGAAAAAGGCTATCAGCATGGTGACAGAATCTTGATTGATTCGATCCCTCAAGCGTTAGCAGAAACAGATTTTGTATGTGCTTCGGTCAATATCGGCTCAACCAGAGCTGGAATCAACATGGATGCTGTCGCACACACAGGACGAATTGTGAAGGAAACAGCAGAAGCTTCCGACATGGGTTGTGCAAAACTGGTAATCTTTGCTAATGCAGTTGAAGATAATCCTTTCATGGCGGGCGCCTTTCATGGTGTTGGTGAAGCAGATTGCGTCATCAATGTCGGCGTCAGCGGTCCAGGGGTTGTAAAACGGGCATTAGAAAAAGTCAAAGGAGAATCCTTTGACGTCGTTGCTGAAACGGTGAAGCAAACGGCCTTCAAGATTACGCGCATGGGACAAATGGTCGGTAAGATCGCTTCTGAACGTTTGGACGTGCCATTTGGGATTGTCGATCTGTCATTAGCACCAACGCCGGCAGTAGGGGATTCAGTAGCCCATGTGTTGGAAGAAATGGGACTAGAGACAGTCGGGACTCATGGAACGACAGCGGCACTTGCATTATTAAATGACGCAGTGAAAAAAGGCGGGGTAATGGCTTGTAATCACGTTGGTGGATTATCAGGCGCGTTTATTCCTGTCTCAGAAGATGCTGGGATGATCGATGCGGTCAATAATGGGTCATTATCAATTGAAAAACTTGAAGCTATGACGGCGATTTGTTCAGTTGGACTAGATATGATCGCGATTCCTGGAGATACACCAGCTAGCAGCATCGCGGCTATGATTGCTGATGAGGCGGCGATTGGTGTGATCAATCATAAAACCACTGCCGTTCGGATCATACCGGCTAAAGACAAAAAGATTGGTGATATGGTTGAATTCGGCGGGTTACTTGGCAGAGCTCCAGTAATGAAAGTAAATGCAGCTGGCTCTGATGATTTCATCGCTCGTGGTGGACGGATTCCGGCACCGATTCATTCATTTAAAAATTAAGAGTGCACTAAATTTGATTTCAACAAGGACGATACGATGTTTCTTTTGTATCGTTCTTTTTTGTCGTTTTGGCGGAATTTTTTGTGACAGTTCTGAAAACGTTTTGTGTTAGAATGAAATGGATGAAAAAACAGGAGTAGATCAATGAAAAATAAAACTTATCTAAAGGCGAGTTTGCGAGAGATACTATACTCAAAAGGGCGCTTCATTTCAATCGTTCTAATTATTTTATTAGGCACGTTATTGTATGTCGGAATAAAAGCAACAGGTCCAATATTAAATCATTCTGCTAGTCAATATGTCGATCAGCAGGAGTTAGCAAATTTGCAGATTATTTCCACTGGTGGATTGACAGAAGACGATGAAAGACTAGCGAAAGAAATTCCTAATGCTGAAGTCGAAAGCGGGCATCAACTGTTTTATGCCGACAGTAATAAGAACCAAGTGGTAAAGCTTTATTCTTATGATAAGCAAAACCAGCTAAATCAACTGATCGTAAAATCAGGGCATCTGCCCAAAAAAGACAACGAGATTGTTTTGGATGAAAAGGCCAAAGAGGAAGGTTATCGGCTAAATCAGACTTATACCATCAATCAATCCGATCAATTACAACGTAAAAAGTTTAAAATCGTCGGATTTGTTCAATCACCGATGTATATCAGCACGGAAGAACGCGGACTTTCTAATGTTGGAAACGGCAGTGTTGATTTCTTCGCGTACTTGCCGGAAAACAATTTCTCGAGTGACGTAAAGTCAGTGATCTATGTTCGCTTTACCAATGTCGCTGGGAAAGAAACTTACGGCAAAGCCTATGAAAAAAAGATGGATCAAAACATCGAGAAGGTTGAAAAAATCTTTGCGGCTCGTCCTGAAGAACGGGCGGCAGAAATCAAAGCTAACGCAGAAGAAGAGCTGCTTCCTAAAAAAGAAGAAGTGGCTGATAATCTAGCCAAAATCGATGCGGGACAAGAGGAATTGGATCAGGCGAAAGTGCAGCTGGAACAGCAAGCAGCGATGGTACCTGATGGTAATTCGCAATTAGCCCAAGCGCAAGCTGAACTCGACCAGCAGCAAAAGGAACTAACCAACAATCGAGAACAGTTAGAGTCTGCGCAGCAAAAAATCAGCGATAGCGAAAAAGAAATCAATGACTTGAAAACACCCAGCTATTCCTATGACCAGCGCGCCGATAATCCAGGCTTTCAAGAATATGGCGATCTCTCTGATCGGATCGCAGCAATCGCAAACGTCTTTCCCGTCTTCTTCTTTTTCATTGCAGCGTTGATCACATTTACAACAATGACTCGGATGGTCGAAGAAAATCGAAGAGAGATTGGGACATTGAAAGCGTTAGGTTATTCACGGTTTGAAATATCGATCAAGTATATTATTTATGCCTTGTCAGCAGCGACACTCGGAATCGTTTTAGGAAGCGTGATCGGGACGAACACTTTACCACGTTTAGTATTTGAGCTTTCCAGTGATCGTTATAATTTCCCTGGTGTAGAAGCTTTCTATTTATCTCGTCCGATCATTCAAGCCACCATCGCCTTTTTGTTTGCTAGTTTGGGAGCCGCATTACTCGTCTTACTACGAGAACTGCATGAGAAGCCTTCGGAATTATTACAGCCAAAAGCACCAAAACCAGGCAAACGGATTTTCTTGGAACGACTGACACCGATTTGGTCCCGGATGAGCTTCAATTCAAAAGTTAGCTACCGAAATCTGTTCCGTTATAAATCACGCATGATCATGGCGGTAATCGGAATCGCTGGCTGTTCGGCTTTGATGGTTGCGGGAGTGGGTCTAAAGGATTCACTGGGTTCTGTGGGCGATAAGCAGTTTGGACCGATTATTGATTATGATGCGATCGTCACATTAAAGGATGATCCTGAGAAATCAGCGGTTGAAAAGATTCTTACAGATGATAAAAAGATTACCAGTGATTTGGCTGCCATGAACCAAACAATCGAGCTGAAGAAAAAAGGACAAGCCAATCAAAAGCTGACCATGATGGTCCCTGAAGACCGTAAAGAATTTAAGCACTATCTGCATTTGAAAAATCAAAATAAGCAATTTAGCTTGTCAAATGATGGTGCAGTAATCACGCAAAAGTTAGCTGAACTTTTTGATTTGGAAAAGGGGGGCACCTTAACAATTTACGACGAAGACCAGCAAACCTTTGAAGTCAAAATTGCTAATATTGCAGACAACTATTTAGGCAACTTCCTATATTTATCAAAAGATTATTACCAAGCAGCACGTGGAAAAAATTTCGAAGTGAATAGCTATTTATTGAAAAGTAAGAAGCTGACGAAATCTGAAGAGAAGGATTTATCAAAAAAACTTTTGAGTTCAGATCAGGTAACGAATACCTCCTTCATTTCTACACAGATCGAAACACAAGAACACTCGATGGATAATCTCGATGGAATCGTGTGGATCTTCGTGGTCTTGTCTGGTTTGTTAGCATTTATCGTGCTGTATAATTTGACGAATATTAACGTTTCGGAACGATTAAGGGAATTATCCACGATCAAAGTACTAGGCTTTTATGATCGTGAAGTAACTTCTTATATTTTCCGTGAGAACTTTGTCTTCACCATAATGGGGATTTTATTTGGTTATGGTCTGGGGATCATTTTGACTAAATTTATTTTGGATCAGGCGTCAATGGAGACGATCACCTTTCCACTAGTCGTTCGATCAGGGGCGTATCTGGTTTCTGGTGGATTAACGATTTTGTTCTCAGTGATCGTGATGGTCGCGACACATTTCCGTTTGCGGCATATCAACATGATCGATGCTTTAAAATCAAATGAATAGTCCTAGAGAGAAAAGCGTTGACAAATATTTTATGCAAGACTATGCTTTAAGCAATAACGAAATGCGTTGAAAAGGATAAGATTTGTTTTTGGTCCTCGTCACTAGAGAAAGAAGTCGCGGCTGGAAGCTTCTGATCGAGATAAACAAATTACTCCCTTTGAGCGGTCGCAAACGACCCGGTTGATAGCCGTTATCTATCTTACAAGCCAAGAAGTTCATTCTTTTTGGGAACTTGGGTGGTAACACGTTTATTCACGTCCCTATTTTTTATAGGGACGTTTTTTTATTGAAAACCCTTCAATCCTTTTGTTAGAATTAGTTAGAAAAGGTACGCAGGAAAGAATGTTTTGAAAAAGCGGATCGGAGTTGAGTTGGATGTCAAAAAAAATCGAAATTGTTTTACCGGATGGAAGCAAACAAATGGTGGAGGAAAATACCACCTTGTTCGAGATAAAAAGTCAATTGATGGTAGAAGCTGTCATCGGCAGTATTGATGGCGAGCTTGTTGATTTATCAACTCCAGTGAAGGGAAATGCCGAAATCGCTTTTTATGATTGTTCTTCTCCTGAAGGGACAACAGCGATCTGTCAGTTAGTCAGCTTGTTGCTGGAAGAAGCAATTAAGACCACCTATCCGGAGGCCCTTTTTGCCAAATCTCAGCGTGAGGATCAAACGATCTGGGTCGATTTGCGAGTGAAGCAGCCATTAAGTGCGTTGATTTTAAAGGATCTAGAACATCACATCAAAAAGAAAATTAAGGAAGATGCACGTATCCAAAGTGCTGCACTTACGGTATCCGAAGCGAAAGAAATTTTCAAAGACAATGAGCTGAAGCTATTTGCTCTAAGTGAACTAGCTGCAGACCAAATCGTTTTTGTGTATTCTTTTGGAGATGTGACAGAGTTTTTCCTTGAACCGATGGCATTGGAATTAACGACAGCGCGCTACTTCTCACTACTAAAAGTTTCCGGAGCCTATTGGCAGGGGAATCCGGAAAACGAGATGCTGCAGCGTGTGATGGGCGTTGTATTCGCTGAAAAGGCGCAGCTGTTAGCTCATTTAGACTATTTAGAGGAATCTGAAAAGCGCAGTCACCAGAAATTGGGCAAAGAACTTGATCTATTTATGTTCTCCGAAGAAGCTCCAGGAATGCCCTTTTACTTGGAAAATGGCTTGATTATTCGCAATGAACTGCAGAAATTCTTGCGTGAGCTGCAAGCTAAGTATGACTATAAAGAGGTTAAAACACCCTTGATTTTGAATCAGCGTTTGTGGGAGCAATCGGGTCACTGGGATCATTACAAGAACAATATGTACTTCACCAAAGTTGCTGATGAGGATTATGCCTTGAAGCCAATGAACTGTCCTGGGCATTGTTTGATCTACAAAGACCGTAAACGCTCTTATCGGGATTTGCCGATGCGCATGGCGGAGTTCGGTCAAGTCCATCGTCACGAGTTTAGCGGAGCGTTGAATGGCTTATTGAGAGTTCGAACCTTCTGTCAAGACGATGCCCATATTTTTGTACGGCGGAATCAAATTGAGCAGGAAATCGCTTTGGCATTAAAAATCATTGATGAGGTCTATAAGATTTTCGGCTTTGAGTATGGCGTCGAGTTATCGACCCGTCCAGATGATTTTATGGGGGAGGTCGAGCTGTGGGATGAGGCGGAGGCTTCATTAGGAAAAGTATTGACTGATCTGGGCTATAAATACAATATCAATGAAGGCGATGGTGCTTTTTACGGACCGAAGATCGATATTCATATCAAGGATGCTTTGAATCGCAGTCACCAATGTGCGACGGTTCAATTAGACTTTCAAATGCCGGAGAAATTTGATCTAACTTATATAGATGAAACGAACAATGAAGCGCAACCAGTGATGATTCACCGTGCAGTCTTTGGTTCGTTGGATCGTTTCTTAGGTATCTTGATCGAGCACTATGCCGGGGCATTTCCATTTTGGCTGGCACCGAAGCAAGTCGCGTTGATTAATGTGGCTCGGTCGCATGAAGAGGATGTAGAAGCATTGTTTCAGGAGTTCCATGCCGCAGGAATTCGTGTGGAAAAAGATTTGCGCAATGAAAAATTGGGCAAGAAGATTCGCGAAGCTGAGTTGCGGAAAATTCCTTATATTTTAGTGATCGGCGACAAAGAGCGGAAGGAAGGAACCTTTGCAGTTCGCAAGCACGGCAGTGATACGATAAAACAAATGTCTAAAGCCGAATTCATGAGCCTGCTAAAACAGCAGGTGCAGGAGAAAAATCATTACTATTACTAAAAATAGCATCGAAAAAACGCTGAAGTTCGCTTCAGCGT
>NZ_JCAFYN010000032.1:0-46431 GCF_059374735.1 Enterococcus sp. GPZ-007
TTTTTTAACCTAGTAAATGACTTTTTTGTGTTTTTGAACTGAAAAGCAGTTTGGACATTCGATCCTGTTCCAAACTGCTCTTTTAAAGTATTTTCATTTTGATGTTGTTTTTTACTTTCTTATTGAACATTCAGATTTCTAGTCAAAATAGATTCTATCTGTTCTCTTTCCTGTGTACGTGTTTTAGCCTCTACCATTCTCCAAACAAAAAATAAACGAGAACGACGACTAAAATTACACCTACTACTGCGAAAATAACTTTTCTCGCTGCTGTTTTTTCCTGACGCACTCCCAACGCTTCAGCCAATCGCTCAATCTCTTCTTCTGTAAAATCATTTTCTTCGCGAAGCAGATTAATTTTATCCGGATCAATATTTGTTACTTCTGCTAACTCTTCATTTGTAACACTATTCGTTTGAAGAGCCTTCTTTACATTTAGAAAATTCTTTTGACGAGTCCCTATAAAATGAGAATAAAAGAAATACATAACTAAGCAGAAGATTCCAAGAATAAATGTGGAATTCTCAAAATAATCCATCGCTAAGCTAAAACTAGCTACTAATACAACAAACCCTATCGAAATAATATTGATCTTTTTCAAATTTCGAGCTCCTTTTTAATAGTTCCACTCATTTGGATCAATTTAGATGAAGCAGCAAATAAAAAATAAAAGAGGCGATCATGATTAAGCCGTTGTTCAATATGTGTACAAGAGCTGAAAGTTCCCATAAATCCTCTAATCTGTTAACTGACCTTCTGCTTTTTTTAAAGAACTAGCGGCTTCTTTGAGCTTTTCCCGATTCGCATCAAATTGACTTGGCTTGGTAGATGCGTATACTTGCACGAAATTCTGTTCCGCCTCTAAAAGATAGGCAAGCGCTTTGTGTTTTACGCCTTCGGTATCGCCTTCAAGTACCATCTCAACTCCAGACATTCCATGAACCTCAACAGGTTTTCCTTGCTCAACGAATTGATACCCCATAGATTCATACGTATTGACTATCGTATTTTGCCAGCTTGCAAAATCCACATAATCCATCTTGTCTTCTATGAACAAACTCAAACCTTCTTCAACGGTCGTAACAAACAGTTCAGAGTTCTTATCTACACGCTCTACCCATCCCTTTAATACTGTGTAATGAAATAGTTCGCCATTTTCAGCTCTGACCTCGGTCACATAATCTTTAGTTGCTTCGCCTTTCAAAAGTTCGCTACTTTCTTGTATTTTCTTCGATTCTTGCGTTTGTTCAGAACCCTCTGTATCTTTCGGTGCACAACCGCTGATTGCCAATAATACCAATCCTAAAACAACGAACTTTTTTCTCATCTTGTTCTCCTTTGTAAACTGTCAATAATCGCACTCACTTTTCTAACTACTGTGGTCTTTATCTATCGCTTTTTCATCTATCCAGCTATAAATGAATTCACCATTTCGGTAACTAGATCACCATTTCTTTCAAAGAATGAAGGCAGTCCTACGAAATTAAGAATAATATACTCCGTCTCCGTTTCTAAAAAATAGAAACGAACATCGACTTTTGCGCCCTCAGCGATTCCCGTTAAGCTATAAAGTTCACCTGTATAATGTGCTGTTTGATACGGCTCTTCTTTAATCGTTTCTTCTTTTATTTGAACCTCCTCATCGGATTTCATTTGTTCCTTCATCGCACTTTTTAAGACATTAAAATCATCGATATCGGATTTCTTTAATCCTGAAACCATCACTTCTTCAACGCTGTTATCATTCTCAGCACGAAAAGAAAACTCTTCATCCTCAATGACTTTCCAGCTATCCACTATCTTCATTTTGTAATTTGTTCCTTCAACTTGAAAATCGACATCTTTCATTTCAATTTTCTTTTCTGAAGAAGATGTTACGGTTTTTGACGGTGAAACTTCTGTCGTAGATGCTGACTTAGTATTTTTCTCTGATTCATTGGTTTCCTTTGCTCCGTCTGAGCCACATCCTGCTAAAACTGCTACTATTGCTGCTAAAACAATCCATTTTTTCATTCTATATTCTCTAAACATCCTAATTTTTAATGACGTAATTTGCCAAATAAAGGCAATAAGGTTATACGAAGTAACCTAATTTTTTTTAGCTACTTTACACCGGATCTGACTCGTCCTGTACGGCATCTGTATCTTCTTGAGTGATGAGAATATTCCCTAATTCAGATTGATCGGGCCTTAGATAGATCACTTGAATTTTTGCGTCAGGGACCATCCCTTTTACAGAGTCCATAATTGGTTTCATTGCTTTGACCATCACTGGTTTTAACGCTTCGCTATCCATTGCCAGCCCTGGATCTTCTGTGAAGGTGTATTTATAAATCACCGTATGATTTTCACCGGCAGCGATTTCGATATTCGAATAAACGCCACCCATTTGTTCTTTCATTGCGGGAAGCTGAGACCGTGCCGCTTCGATCATGAACTCAAATAGTTTTGAATTGCCTCCCTCACTACTCTCCTCTGAACTTAATGTTTCTTCAAGTAGTTCCACTTCTTTAGAAGAAGATGTAGATTCTTTGGTCGATTCTGTGATTGATGAGGAAGACTCTGTGCCCTTCGTCTTTGCTGGACTGGCAGACTTATCATTAGAACATGCTGCTAAGCTAGTTAAAACAAACCCAACAAATAAAATCTTAAGCATTTTCTTTTTCATTTTAAACCCTCCAAAATTTGAAATTTAATAACTTCTTCAACCCTAATTATAGTTTACACTAATTCCAAATTAATCAATAACAAAATTTATTCTTTTCTCAACAAATTATGAATAAACGGATTTAAAATCCACGAGAAAATATCGATTAATACTACTTGGTGTTGAAATATAGTAAATCCACCTGAATATTTAAGATCAAATAAACAGCTTGGATACAATAAAAAGTATTCCAACCTACTTTCAAAAAATATTCTATTTTAGGATGTTAATTATTGGTTCAGAACGAGTGGCTATGTCAATGACATAATTCAATGTGATGATGATATGTTACACTCTCCGTTTTTGAGTAAATCAGTTGAATTAATGCTCTAAAATGTTTGATTATTAGATAAACTTTGCGACACAACTTGGAAAAGCACCTATTTCAATTTCTTTTCCTGAATTTCTATTTCTGGTTCATAATGGGCAATTATCTCAACAGAATCGTCTTGAGTCCATACAACAAAATGCCTTAAATCCCAATCATCATAGATACCCATAGTTTGGTCTGAAATAAAATCAAGAAACTTTGAATTTGATAGTTTGAAAAATCCCCACTTTAGATCTTTTCCGAATTTTCTGACCCATTCATAATCTCTTTTTTGAAGTCCAGATTCATCTGCGGTTAACATGGCATAGACAAAACCTGCAAAAAGAATTTTCACCATAAATTGTTTGCTATCTAATACTATCAGGGTTCCCTTCTCATCCTGTAATACTTTTTTTACCCAGTAATCACATTCAGGTAAATTATAGCTTGTTAATTTTCCCATTATTTTGTTCCTTTGCTTGTACCTTATTTTTGTGTTTCTGATTTTTTGAGTGATCACTACCCTATTTTCCTAACATTTACAATTGAAAACCCTAAATTATCTTAAAAATAGATTATTCACATGTGCAATTTTTTCATAAAGTTTTTTATCTTCATCATTATCAAAAATAACTGGGAGGCTCAGATCATAATTGGCGATTAACATCATAGGATGTGAGTTAAAGTATAAACTGTTCCATATTTTTTCTCGAAGAAAACCTTTGATAAATAGTTTTAAAAGATTTATATTTCCAATCTTATATATATAATTCTCACCATTATTTAATATATCGATTTGATTCATATAAATTAGTCTATCTATCTTATCTAATGCCTCGCAATCATTATCCATTGATTCTATTATCTTACTCTTGCCATCTTCACCTCCCAAATCTATATAAGCTTCGTTATCATTTATTTCAAATACTCTCTCAAAAAAAGATAAATACTTATTTTCTTGACTTAGTCTGAAGTATTCATTTGACAATAGATCAAGTCTCGGGTCTCCTATCTGCATAGTTTCATTAAACACATCTAATACAGCAACTTTTTTAAGCCTTGTCGCTTCAACCACTATATCATGATAATCTGTTGCATCGAAAAATAACTTATAAAGCTCATTATCAAAACTGCTTGATGAAAAATCCATTTTTTCTAATTCAGGGATCTTCCCATCCTGAATGTTAATCACTGATTTATCTTTATTCATCATCAAATCTTTCTTCCTCCAATTTGTAGATAACTAATTTCCCTGTTTTAAAATAATGAAGTCTGCCGCATATCCTACACGCCCACATTGAACCAACAGGCATTTTATCAACAAGCTTCTCCACATTTTTTGGCTTTTACTCCAGCACATCATAATAATCATTCGAAGGAAAAATCGTTAGCGGGATCGTAGTCTCTAAGTTTTCATCATTCAGTATATTTCCACACGCGCACCCTATTTTCACTGTTAAATCGCCCTCCTAAGTTAAACAGGAAGTTAAAATCATTTGAATGTTTACTATAAAATAGCACATTATCGGATAAAAACGAACAAACAATAGAATAAATATCAATTATTGTCACTTAACATAAAGCGAAAGAGTATTTTCTAACGTTTATAAATTTACTGGTCTGTCTTTCTACTCCTCATATGATATTTGGTAAAAAAAAATGAGTTTATATTTAAATCAAAATTAATAGGCGTTTTTGTAATTATTTATTGAAAACCCTAGAGAGTTACGATCAACGATTGAAACTTCTTCTATTAGTTGTTTTATTTTGATGATATTCCTTATTTTCAAGGATTAACAAAATAAAAACCGATTTCTCTTCGTTATTTATTCTATTAATTTTCTATTGCAGTTCGATTCATCTTTCGGTATACTATTCTTTGTGCTAAGTGGTTCCGTGGTGTAGGGGTTAACATGCCTGCCTGTCACGCAGGAGATCGCGGGTTCAAATCCCGTCGGAACCGTTAGTTATTCTGGAGGATTACCCAAGTCCGGCTGAAGGGAACGGTCTTGAAAACCGTCAGGCGGGTAAAACCGTGCAAGGGTTCGAATCCCTTATCCTCCTTTTATTTGGGGAAGTACTCAAGTGGCTGAAGAGGCGCCCCTGCTAAGGGTGTAGGTCGGGAAACCGGCGCGAGGGTTCAAATCCCTCCTTCTCCGTAACGAATAAGCCGGACTAAACTCTTTGAACGTTTAGTCCGGCTTATTTATGTTTTCGTGATTGTATCTTGTACGAAGGGAACAAGATCAAAACGAAAAAGCATTCATCACCCACCTATAGAGGGTGGCGACTTCTGCCTATATTAGTTAAATTGAGTGAAAGGATGCTTGATCATTCTATGAGGAATATTTATAGAGATGCCCATAAGTATTGTGAACACAACAAAGCAATATTGAAGGAATCCAAAATATGCGGATGCTTTTACTGCCAGAGTCTATTCAACTATGACAAAATAACTGATTGGATAGAAGATACCGCCTTGTGCCCGTATTGTGATATTGATTCCGTTATTCCCCAAAATGAAAAGTATGCTTTTCCAATCGACATTTTGCAGGGAATGCATGATAGTTGGTTTTAAGTCTTTTAATTATCGCTTAAAATACTGCATAAAAAAACCCAGTGATATTCACTAGGTTCCTGTTACTAATTAATGTTTATGCTGTTCCTCTTTTACCGGACAGCCACTGTTGCAATCCTCACATGAGCTACCGTTTTTAACGCGTCGATAAATGATCACTCCAGCACCGCCGAAGATCAAGATACTTAATACTATAGTTGCCATTCTTTCACCTCTTTGATCTCTTCGATTGTAATGGACGGTGTTTGTTTAGCTGGTCTTCTCACGATGAAGTAAACCATCGCTGCAAGTACTAATGCAGCTAAAATCAAACCAATCCCAATCGCTCCACCTTCAAACATTACGTGACCAAATTGATAGACGATGAAGCTCACAGCATAAGCGAGTCCGCATTGATAACCGATCGCCCGCCACGTCCACTTGATATCCCCCATTTCACGATGAATCGCTCCAATCGCTGCAAAGCATGGGGCACAAAGCAGATTAAAGACTAAGAATGAATAGCCGGCAATTGGTGTGTATGCTGCTTGCAGAGATTTCCAGATTTCTACACCATTTTCCGCAACTTCTGCATGGCGATATAAAATCCCGAAAGTCCCGATGACGTTTTCCTTCGCAACTAAGCCAGTAATAGCTGCGACTGCTCCGCGCCAATCACCCCAGCCTAATGGTGCAAATAATGGTGCGATCAAACCGCCCAATGCAGCTAAGATACTATCATTTTCATTAACAGCTTGCAGTGAAAAGTTGTAGCTGGAAATAAACCAGATAATGATACTAGAAACAAAGATGATCGTCCCAGCACGTTTAACAAAGGCCTTACTGTGATCATACGTATATCGAAGGGTATTGCCGATTCTCGGCATATGATACAACGGAAGCTCCATGATAAACGGTGTTGGATCACCAGAAAATAGCTTGGTTTTCTTCAAAGCAATTCCAGATAAAACGATTGCCCCCATTCCAACAAAGTAGGCTGACGGTGCTACCCAGCTGCTATTAGGAAAGAAAGCTCCGGCAATCAAAGCAATGATCGGTAGTTTCGCAGAACAGGGCATAAAGGTCGTCAACATGGCAGTCATGCGGCGATCCTTCTCGTTCTCGATCGTTCGACTAGCCATTACTCCCGGCACGCCACAGCCTGTCGCAATCAACATCGGAATGAAGGATTTTCCAGACAAGCCAAACTTACGGAAGATTCGATCCATGACAAAGGCGATCCGAGACATATAACCGCAGTCCTCTAACAGAGCTAGACATAAGAAAAGCACCATCAATTGCGGAAGAAAGCCTAGAACAGCTCCGACTCCAGCAAGAATCCCATCCAAAATCAAGCTTTGCATCCAATCAGCAACATTCCATGATTGAAGAGTCGAGCTGACAAAATTTGGTACGATATCGCCGAATAAATTCTCATTTACCCAATCCGTTCCCATTGCGCCCACTGTTTGAATCGCAATGTAGTAAATCAACCACATCACTAAAGCAAAAACTGGTAACGCCAAGAAGCGGTTCGTAACGATTCGGTCAATTTTATCAGAGATGGATAATTTGAATTGATCTTCATCGACGACGCACAATGCTTTCAAATCAGTAATAAAATTGTAACGCTCATTGATTACTAAACTTTCCGCATCTTCACCAAAAATTTTCTCTGTAATCTTAATAATTTCCTGCAGATCTTTTTGTTGAATGGGACTCAGATCTAAATCACTTTGTGCCCGCTCATCCCGCTCGAACAACTTCAGACTGTACCAGCGGCTATATTTAGCGACTACCGTACTACCTAAAACTTCTTCGATTTCGTTAAGTGCGGCTTCCAAACGATTATCATAATGAGGAAAATTGACCTCCTCCACGCCTTTTTTTACTAGATGTAGGGCTTCGCTGATCGCTTTATCCAAACCCCAATTTTTTAGCGCACTGATTCCCACGACCGGCACACCTAAAGCATAGGAAAGTTTGTCTAGGTTGATTTGCTTGCCACTTTTCTTGATAATATCCATCATATTTACAGCAACTACCACAGGAATGCCTGTCTCGATCAACTGTGTCGTCAAATATAGATTCCGTTCTAGGTTGGTTCCATCAATAATATTAACGATGGCGTCAGGTGTACCCGATAGTAAATAGTCTCGTGCCACCACTTCTTCTGGAGAATAAGGTGATAATGAATAGATACCTGGCAGATCATCGATGATTACTTCTGAATCCTTCTTATAGATACCTTCTTTGCGTTCAACCGTTACACCCGGCCAGTTTCCCACAAACTGATTGGTCCCCGTCAAAATATTGAAAGTACTCGTTTTCCCGCTGTTGGGATTTCCTGCTAAAGCAATATGCGTCTTCACCAGCTATTCCGCCTCCTTCGATACGACCACCATCTCTGATTCGTTTTTTCGTAAACTCAGCTCATATCCACGAACCCGCAGCTCGATCGGATCCCCTAATGGAGCAAGCTTCACTACTTTGACCGCGGTTCCCTTTGTCAACCCCATATCCATCAATCGGCGTTTGATCGAACCACTGCCATGAACGTTCACCACGACACCCTCTTCGCCTGCGCTTAATTGATCTAAAGAGACCCAAGTTTCCTGATCTTCTGTTAGTTCCTTCACAAGTATTTTATTTAATAAAGACTGGGATAAAGCCAGTCGTGTATTGTGTAGCAAAATGATTCCGTTATCACCAGAATGGTTCACGACGGCAACTTTTGAACCGACAATCATTCCCAAATCCTGTAAGCGGTGCTTCAAATCATTTCCTAAAGCCATTTCATCAACCTGAACGACGTGGTTCAATGAGACATCTGCCAAAGTTGTCATTTTTTTCTCCACCTTACGATTCAATTTCTATATCTAATTAATAATGAGAATCTTTCTCACTAAGAATAGCTTCATTTGCTAGCAAAGTCAATAAATGGTCGAAGATTTTATATTTTTTCTGAGCAATTTATTTGACAATCATCGCTTTGTTTGTTTTGAATTCTAGTTTTTCGTTATAAAAAAAACTTATTTTCCGTAAAAAAACATCTCGTAACGGTTTTTTTTATTCTGTAAAGGGATTATTCTTTGCAACCGCCTGTTTTCAAGGTTTTTGCAAAAAACACAAAGAGTAGTATACCACTATTTCGCCACCACAATATATGGTGTTTAACGATTGACTTTTTCCCTACATCTTTTATACTAGTAATTGTAGAAATCAAGGGAGGCAGTCTTATGGTTAAAGTATATTCTAAAAACAATTGTATGCAGTGCAAGATGACAAAACGTTATTTAACTGAGAATCAAATTTCATTCGAAGAGGTCAACATCGACAATGAGCCCGAAGCTCTAGGTTTTCTAAAAGATCAAGGTTTCCAAAGTGTCCCAGTTATTTTCGGCGGACAACAAGCCATCATCGGTTTCCGTCCAGATCAATTGAAAGCATTAGCGTAATTTAAGAGGTCGCGACAGAAGCGTTTAGCTTCAAGAAATAAGAAGGATTATCCTAAAACAGCCTTTCATGTTTTAGGGATGATTCGGCTTATTTCCGAAGAAGCTGCTTCTAGAGCACCGTTTTTCGAAACTTTGCGATCCACGATTGCAAAGTTTTCTTTTTTCTTACTACTACATATAGAAAGATGTGACGAGATGAGTTTGAAAGACTTAGGTGAAGTATCTTACTTCAAGTTGAACAACGAAATTAACCGTCCAGTAAACGGACAGATACCACTAAATAAAGATAAAGAAGCCCTAGCCGCTTTTTTCAAAGAAAATGTTGAACCAAACACCCATACATTTTCTTCGGTACAAGAAAAAATCGACTACTTAATAGAAGAAGAATTTTTAGAAGCAGAGTTTCTAGCGAAATATTCTCCTGCTTTTATTGAAAAACTCTTCAATTATTTAGCTGAACAGAACTTTACCTTCAAATCATTTATGGCGGCGTATAAGTTTTACTCTCAATACGCGTTGAAGAGTAATGACGGAACAGAATACTTGGAAAGCTATGAAGATCGCGTGGCTTTTAACGCCTTGTATTTTGCAAATGGCGACGAAAAATTAGCGTTGTCATTAGCTGACGAAATGATCCATCAGCGTTATCAACCAGCTACCCCATCCTTTTTGAATGCTGGACGCAAACGTCGCGGCGAATTGGTGTCATGTTTCTTGATCCAAGTAACCGATGACATGAACAGCATTGGTCGTTCGATCAACTCCGCTCTGCAATTATCACGAATCGGTGGCGGCGTTGGGATCAACCTGTCCAATCTACGTGAAGCTGGCGCACCGATTAAAGGCTACGATGGTGCCGCTAGTGGTGTTGTTCCTGTCATGAAACTATTCGAAGACAGCTTTTCTTATTCAAACCAATTAGGTCAACGTCAAGGGGCCGGAGTTGTTTATTTGGATGTTTTCCATCCAGATATTGAAATGTTCTTATCTGCGAAAAAAGAAAATGCTGATGAAAAAATTCGCGTGAAGACTCTTTCACTTGGTGTGACTGTACCGGATAAATTTTACGAATTGGCTCGTAAAAATGAAGATATGTATTTGTTCAGCCCTTACGGTGTTGAACGTGAGTATGGTGTGCCTTATTCTTATGTCGATATCACAAAAGAATACGACAACTTAGTCGCAAATCCAAACATTCGCAAGAAAAAAATTCGCGCACGTGATCTAGAAAATGAAATTTCTAAATTGCAACAGGAATCTGGTTATCCATACATCATCAACATCGATACCGCAAATCGTACCAATCCAATTGATGGAAAAATCGTCATGAGTAATTTGTGTTCTGAAATTTTACAGGTGCAAACACCTTCTACGATCAATGGACGTCAAGAGTATGATGTTCTAGGTACTGATATTTCATGTAATCTTGGTTCAACCAATATCGTTAACTTGATGGAAAGTCCCGACTTTGGTCAATCTGTTCGGACAATGGTGCGTGCATTAACTTTTGTTACCGATGAATCAGATATTGAGGTCGTTCCTTCAATCCAAAATGGAAACAAACTGAATCATACGATTGGTTTAGGCGCGATGGGCTTGCACAGCTTCTTTGCGAAACATTTGATGGAATATGGTTCAGAAGAATCCATCGACTTCACCAATATTTATTTCACGTTGCTCAACTATTGGACATTAATGGAAAGCAATGAATTGGCAAAAGAACGTAAGACGGTCTTCCATAATTTTGAAAAATCAGCCTATGCTGACGGTTCATATTTCGATAAATACACAACTGGTGAATTTGTACCTAAAACAGATAAGGTCAAAGAAATCTTCAAGGATATCTTCGTACCAACTGCTGAAGACTGGCAAGCATTAAAAGAGGCAGTCAAAAAAGACGGTCTGTATCACCAAAACCGTTTGGCTGTTGCGCCAAATGGCTCGATCTCATATATCAATGATACTAGCGCAAGCTTACACCCGATCACTCGTTTGATTGAAGAACGTCAAGAAAAGAAAATCGGTAAGATCTATTACCCAGCACCTTACTTAAATAATGAAACCTTGCCTTACTATACTTCTGCCTATGACATGGATATGCGTAAGGTGATCGATGTTTACGCGACTGCGCAACAACACATCGATCAAGGAATGAGCTTGACCTTGTTTATGCGTTCAGAAATTCCTGAGGGCTTGTACGAATGGAAAACAGAAAGCAAACAAACGACGCGTGATTTGAACATTTTACGTAACTACGCCTTCTACAAAGGCTGTAAATCAATCTATTACGTACGTACCTTCACTGATGATGCCGAAGAAATCGGTTCAAATCAATGTGAAAGCTGTGTAATCTAATGATCGCTACCTCTCGCACTTCGGTTCGAGAGGTCGTGTTATGCATAAATAACTATTTTAGGGGGAATATCCATGGCAGAAACTTACTATGAAGCCATTAACTGGAATGAGATCGAAGACGTCATCGATAAATCGACGTGGGAAAAATTAACCGAACAATTTTGGTTGGATACACGTATTCCGTTGTCCAATGACTTAGATGACTGGCGTAAACTGTCTGATTTAGAGAAAAAAACAGTGGGCTATGTTTTCGGTGGTCTGACTTTACTTGATACCGTTCAATCAGAAAGCGGTATGGATCAGCTGCGAAAAGATGTCCGTACGCCCCATGAAGAAGCGGTGCTGAACAATATCCAATTCATGGAATCCGTTCACGCAAAAAGCTATTCATCGATTTTCAGTACCTTGAATACCAAAACGGAAATCAATGAAATCTTTGAATGGACCAACACGAACCAATACCTGCAAAAGAAAGCCGAACGAATCAACGAGATCTATAAAAACGGCACACCATTGGAAAAGAAAATCGCCAGTGTCTTTCTTGAGACCTTCCTATTCTATTCTGGTTTCTATACGCCGCTTTATTATTTAGGTAATAACAAGCTAGCAAACGTCGCTGAAATTATTAAATTGATCATTCGTGACGAATCGGTTCACGGAACCTATATCGGCTATAAATTCCAACGCGGCTTCAATGAACAAACAGAAGAAGAGCAAGAGCGTTTGAAGGAATGGATGTACGATTTGCTTTATGAGCTGTATGAAAATGAAGAACGTTATACTGAAGAGTTGTATGATGAGATCGGTTGGACAGAGGAAGTTAAAACCTTCTTACGTTATAATGCCAATAAAGCACTGATGAATCTCGGCATGGATCCGCTTTTCCCAGATACGGCGGATGATGTGAATCCGATCGTGATGAACGGGATCTCAACTGGAACAAGCAACCATGATTTCTTCTCACAAGTCGGGAATGGCTACTTGCTTGGTCAAGTAGAAGCCATGAATGATGATGATTATTTGATAGGCTTGGAATAAAATAGAGTTGCCAGCAATGTTTTGCCGGCAACTCTATTTTTTATTCTGACGCTTGAATTCGTTTGATCACTGTCTCTTTATTGACGATCGTAGTGGTCGCATAAGTTAGAATCAGCTGGACAACGACTACCAGTACTATCATCAGTAAGACCTGTATTATTGGGTATTGATATACTTTGATCTGCATTAGTGAATTACTCTCAGCATACAAGTAGACCAAGTAACCTAAGATACTGCCCAAGCCGCCTGCTAGGAAAATAATTCCACCAGCATAAACTAACCCTTCTGTCCTCAACATTTTCTTCATTTGACGATCAGACATCCCAATGGCTTGCATAACACCCAGTTCTTTTTTTCGACTCAAAATACTATCAATAGTGGTATTGATTAAGTTCATGATGCCGACGATTGCTAGAACCAGCATAATAGCATAGCCTGCGCCAGTCATCATTTGCATTGCCCCCTTCCACTGTGCCAAAACTTCCTCATAACTTTCTAAATTGAAGAACTCGCTTGTTTCGGCTATCTTTTCGATTTCGGGTTTAATTGCTGCCGCTTTCCCTTTGGCAGCCTTAATATTCACGTAATAGGATAAATTGTTTTTCGATAATTGTTTTACTGCTTCATTACTCATTAAGAAATTATCATAGCTGCTGATAGACTCCACGAAATCTCCACCGGCGATGACCGTCATTTCTTTTTCATAAGTGCGTTCGCCATCAAACATGATGAATGTCAGCTTATCACCCATTTTGATTTCCGGGTAATTTCTCATTAAGTAATTAGTCATAACCACTTTGTTACCGGAGTTTAGTTCATCATAAGTAGCACTGCCTTTTTCGATTCCTCTTTGGATTAAGTCCATTTGATCTTTCGAAATTCCACCTAATGACATTCTTAGCGGCTTATTGGACCCTTGTTCCTTAAATCCCTTTACTTCTACATCAATCGAATGAAATGTTTCGACTTTTTCTACTCCTGGTATAGATTTGATTCGATCAATCATCTTGCTGTCTAAGGGATTATTTTGTTGAATCGCTGTCCAAGCACGTTCAGGCCGCATTTTATCACCACTAAACGATTCGATATTCAGGCGATAATCTTCTGCGATTGAATCACGTGCAATCTGTTGCGGATTCATACAACTAAAAACGGTAGAAATAACTACGAATAGAATTCCGATCATGCCTAATGAAAAGATGGTGATCAATGTTCTCTTTTTATTTCTTGAAAGATTAGCTTTTGCTAAACGTCGTAGATTCAGATCAATGAAGCCCTTACGCTGTTTTTTCTTGCCTTCAGTTTGTCCAGTGTATCGCATTGCCTCGACTGGCATGATTTTGCTTGCCTGACGCATTGGTTTTAGAGATGCCAGAATAACGGTCAATAAAGTAATTCCAATCGTCATTCCGACAATCCAAGGAAGAACCAATGAAACTTCCCCACTATCAACGACCTGCCTCATCACTTCTATTGGCGTATTTTCATTTTCGATCGTTGACATTATCTGGAAGAATACCAATTTTACAGAAGCGATTCCGATCAAAAGCCCAATTGGAATTGAAAGTCCTGCTACAATTAAGTTTTCCCGCAAAATAATTTGACGCGTTTGCCGTTTAGTTGCTCCTAGTGCCGCCAATTTCCCAAATTCTTGTACTTTGTTGATCAATGATACATAGTAAATACTGTAAATCGTCAAAGCCCCTGCTACCAAAATGATTCCAACAATGATCGCCATTCCAGAATAAAAGGCGGGGTCAATATAATTAGCCATTATATAATCGCTATTTTCAACAATATTGTCTTCAATTACATCAAAATTCTTTCCGATTTTCTTCACTTGATCTTCAATTGCATCAGTAGTAGTTGATACTTCATCTGTTAAGCGGACCATCATACGATAACCACGCTGGTCTTTTGGAATCACTGCCTTCATGAAATCTTCTGAAACCAGCATTGAGTATACTTTTTTATCACTTTTCCCTTTACCATTAGGAGAGAATCCGGTTAAACGGAAGGTCTTTTCCTGTTGCAGTCCCATTCCATCTGCTTCATAAAGCTGCACTGGGATTTTGATTGTATCTCCAATTTTTGCGTTCGGATAACCAAGTGCCTTTAGGGCATTTCGGGAAAGAACCGCGTCATTGTCTTTCTTTGGAGCATGGCCTTCTGTAAATGTTTGTTTGGCTAGCTTCTGAGCACCACTGTCTAAGTAGCTCATCAAAACAAAGTCGTCTTTATTCAGAACCGATTCCCCAACATCTTGGCGCAACCCATACTCGCCAATACTTTTATGCTGAGCGATTTTTTCCATATTCTCTTCAGAAACATCTCGATACATCGCATGCCAGGTTGGATACATCTTGTTTACAGCTGCATTCTGAACATTTACTACCCCGAGGCCTATCGAAGTGATCAAGAAAACTAACACACTGGTTAAAATGATCGCGATTCCCGAAAGCAGGTTTTTCCCTTTATGATACTTCGTGTTGGCTATAGCCACCGTATTAGTCATCTTCATTTAAATCACCCGCCCATCTTCAATGTGAACAATATGATCAGCTGTTTGCGCAATCCCTTCATCGTGGGTAATCATGATTAATGTTTGTCCAAATTTTTCAACGGATCGTTTAAGCAATGACATGACTTCTAATTCAGTTTTCGTATCCAAATTTCCTGTTGGCTCATCTGCTAGAATAATTGCCGGCTCTGAAGCGATCGCGCGAGCGATTGCTACACGTTGCTGTTGACCTCCAGAAAGCATGCTTGGCAATGCGTTTTTCCGATCGCTCAAACCGATCGTTGCTAATAAGTCTTCGATAAATGCGGTATTGACTTTGCGATTGTCTAAACCAATCGGTAAGACAACATTTTCCCAAACATTCAACGATGGAATCAAATTGTAATTCTGGAAAATGAACCCAATTTTCTGGCGACGGAAAACAGCTAATTGCTCGTCCTTCATGCGGAAAACATTTTTACCGTCAATAATGACTTGTCCAGAATCTGGACGATCCAGACCGCCGATTAAATTTAATAATGTACTTTTCCCTGAACCCGATTTACCAACTACTGCAACAAAGTCGCCTTTTTCTACTTCTAAATCGATATGGTCTACCGCCTTTACGACTGAACTTCCATCATCATAATGTTTTACCAAATCCCTAATTGTTAAGATCATTTTTGTCTCCCTCTTTCCTTGTCTCATTTCTATACTCTTAGTATAAAAAAGAACCCTTGCAGGATTCTTTCAGTGAACATAACAAATTTGTAAGAAAAGGCGATAGGTTCTATGAACTTGTTTCGCTTTTGTGTAATAAGATACGTTCGTAAATCCAGACAAGGAGTTATGGTAACGGCAAAGTCAATTGAAAGTTTGCTCCTCGTGGATGGTGTCGCTTCATCATCACTGTTCCGCCCTGTCCTTCAATGATTTTCCGTGTCAAATAAAGTCCTACCCCTGAGCCTTCTACTGATTCACTGTTCATGCCGCGATAAAAACGTTGGTAGATTTTATTTTGCTCATCTTTGGCAATTCCCGGACCTTCATCTTTGATTTCCACTAGCACATACGTTACTAGCGACGAAGCCTGAAGTGTTACCACCGTTTGCCTCGGCGAGTATTTGATGGCATTTTCTAACACATTCCCTAACGCTTCCAAGGTCCATTTCTCATCAACCAATACAAAGGTATCCTCTGGCAAATCAACCTCCAGCTCGATTTCCTTTTCAATTGCTTTCATAATCACGCTATTGACAGCCTTATTGACTAATTGCTGCAGGGAAAGCTTTTGCGGCTGCAATTGGATCAGATCTGTTTCTAATTGCGATATCTTAGCTAAACCGTCCAGCATCAAATCGAGCTTATTAATCTGAACCCCTGCTTGTTCGGCAAAATTTTTCCGTTCTTGCTCCTCATATTGATCCGAAAGCGCAATATCCAAACTTAACTTCAAGGAAGCGATCGGTGTCTTTAATTGATGGGTGATATCCGTAATACTAGATTTTAAATTTCCTTCTTCCTTTAGACTTCGTTGCAGCATTAACTCATTATGTTCAGTCGTTTCTTGATATTCCTTCGTCAGCTTCTCTAGATTATTTTCAAGCTTCCATTTCGCATGAAACTGCCAAAAGAAAAGCAACGAAAGTAGGAGCCAACAAATCGAGAAGACTCGCAGATTTCTAATGAAGAAAGCACGCAGAAGAATCGGATGATTCATGTTATCCACCAAATCATATTTTTCCTCTAACGTTTTCCCCTCGGTCACTAACTCAGAGGTTTTCTGCTTTTCAAAGACTTCAATCAATGCTGCTTCGGAAAATGATGCTTCCTTATTCAGCAGCGCCAGTGTTGCTTGACGATCTTGTTCGAGCTCTGAGTACATTTTGATGTTTTGCGAAATAAACAGCAAAAAGCTGCTTATGGAGATCAACACATAAAGCAGGATTATTTTTTTTGAACGTCGTTGATCCATAGATACCCCACTCCTCGAACAGTTTTGATTCGTTCCTTGCCAACTTTTTGTCGCAAACGACTGATATTGACCGATACGGTATTCGTATCGACGAAATCTCCTTTTGTATCCCAGATCTGATCCAGTAATTGATCTGAAGATAAGATCTGTTTCGGATTTTCCATAAACAGAATCAATAATTGAATCTCTGTCTTGCTTAGAGGTAGAAGCTCTCCTTGCAGCTTGACCTTCATTTCAGTCAACAACACCGACAATTCACCGGAAACCAACTCTTGTCCTTTATTCCGAACCACCCGCTTCATCATCGCTTGTACTTTCGATACAAGAACCATTAAACTAAATGGCTTCGTCATATAATCATCCGCTCCATGCACATAGCCCGTCACGATATCGTGTTCCTGATTGTAGGATGTCAGCATCAAAATCAAGACATTCGACTGCTCCCGAATTTTCTGACAAAAATCCAAGCCGCTGCCATCTGGCAAAGAAAGATCGCTGATGATTAAGTCGATCTCATTTTCCTGAAAAGCCTGTTCTGCTGAAGCAATATCTAAACATGCCGCGACTTCATATCCTTCTCGAGTCAGGCATAATTGAATGCCATTATTCAAATTTGAATCATCTTCTAACAACAGAATTTTCCCCATGTTTTCCTCCTAAATGATCACGTATTCCATTTCACTAACACTACCTCTAACTCTATCAATGAACAGATGCTCTGACAATACGAGTTTAAACAAAAAAAGAAGATAAAATCATCGCAAAATGATTTTATCTTCCTATTTATACATTGATCATGCGAAGTTTGGTGATGTTCTTATACATCGAGAGATCCTCAATCACGTCAGTATAATTCATGCCCCGCGGCAGATCGATCGTGTAGACATTCGTATAAATACGATAGTCATCCATGAAATCCACATCGAAATCGACATCTTCTACTTCAATTTTTTTACTCTCAAAATAGTTCATGATGAATTCTTTGGTCGCCTCACGATGAATATAGCGAATCTCCAGCTTCTTAATAGCATTGATCTTGATGATCCGCTTCACCACTGTCAATGCTAAAATAATCCCGACAAAACTGCAAATGGCGATCGTATAATAGCCCATGCCGATGGCGATCCCTAAACCTGCACCAGCCCAGATCGATGCCGCTGTGGTCAAGCCCTTAACTGATCGGTTACTGACCATGATCGTTCCAGCGCCAAGAAAACCGATTCCACTGACGACCTGCGCAATCAACCTTGCTTCATCTGCTCGGACAACACCGACAAATTCTGGTTTTGCCGCGGCATAGCGTAATGCTTGATCCGCAATCTCAACTTGGATCAAAGCAATGATCGTCGCGCCCATACAGACCAAGATATGGGTCCGAATACCCGCTGGTCGATTTTTATATTCTCGTTCAATCCCGATGGCGCCACCCATGATCATGGCTAAAAATAAGCGCAGCATAATTTCATAAACAGATAATTTCAAATCCATATGTGCACCACCTCCTCTTCCAGTATAGCACGGTCACTAACAAACCGAAGATCCTAACCCTTTAATGAGTGCAATTCACTCTCTGTCAGTGGTCGATAGTTTCCTTTATCCAAATCTTTCGGCAGAGTCAGATTCCCCATACGGATTCTTTTTAAATAAGTGACTTCTTTCCCGCAGGCTTTAACCATTCGCTTCACTTGATGGAACTTTCCTTCATGCAAAATAATTCGAACCTTTGATGTTTCCTCCGTTGTTTCATCAATCAACAACTCCGCGGGTAGTGTCAATTCTCCATCTAAAGTAATCCCAGCGACAAAACATTTCTGATCCTCAGCTGTCATCACTCCATCAACCTCGGCGAAATATTCCTTCTCCACATGTTTCTTCGGTGACAATAATTCATGGGCCAGCTGGCCATCATTCGTAATTAATAATAAGCCCTCGGTATCCTTGTCCAAACGCCCTACTGGAAAAAGATCACTACGATAATCACTTGTTGAAAATAAGTCCATCACTGTCTGATCTCGCTTGTCTTCCGTCGCACTTACTACCCCAGCCGGTTTATGTAATAAATAATAGTAGAATTCTTGGTAATGCAAGGGTTCCCCTTGAAACACGATACTATCTTTTTCTGGGTCCACTTGTTTTTTATCTGATTTTTCGACTTGCTGATTCACTGTAATTTGACCCTTTTTGATCAGCTGTTTGACTTCTTTGCGGCTACCTAAACCGACTTCAGCTAAAAATTTATCTAAACGCATAACGCCCTCCGCCTAACTTTTCTAGTGTTCACTATAGCCAAAGGAACAAAAAGAAGCAAGCCCAGCCGCGGACGGCTGAGCTATAATTTCTTACCCAAGCAATTGATCTATATTGCCATTTTTCAAATACGGGATCGCTTGTCTTATTTTTTCCTGCGACCAATCCCACCATTTCAACTGTCGCAGTCTCTTAATCGTTTCTGAATCAAATCGCTGCTTAATTTGTTTAGCTGGAACGCCTCCAACTACACTGTAGGGGGGAACGTCTTTTGTTACCACGGCCTTCGCCCCAATAATTGCCCCATCGCCAATCTCGACCCCCGACAGGATAGTCGCTTCGTATCCAATCCATACATCGTTTCCAATGACAATGTCACCCTTATTGTCCCAAGCAGAAGCTACTTGGCTCTTATCCAGCTGCCACTCTTCGTAAAATAAAGGAAAGGTGTAGGTCGAAAGTGAGGACTGTCGATGATTAGCACTATTAAAAATGAAAGTCGCACCGCAAGCAATGGAACAAAATTTACCGATTATTAACCGATCATGATTGACCGGATAGTGATACAATACATTATTTTTTTCAAACTCACGGGGATCCGAACGAAAATCATTGTAGATCGTATAAGCCCCCACTAAAATATTCGGTCGTGTTATTGCCGCCTGTAAATAAATCGTTTCTTGATCATTACTTCTGGGATAAAGCTTTTTTACTGGAATAGTTCTCTCCTCCTCTTTTTTCGTTAGATAACCATTCCAGTATTAACAATGCACCTTTTCATAAGATCACTCTCCTAAAACAAGTATACCACTATACAATCTTTATCATACAGCTAGCTCATTGTAGAGGAAATCATTTTTCAAAAATCAGAAAAATGAGTTTATTTTCGTACGCATACCATTCCACTAGGTTCTTAATCAATGACTCATTGAGAATCCATCATTTTCGCTCTCACTAAGCAAACTATGAAAAGTGGAACTGGCAAAAAAAAGTACCAAGGAGACTATCCTCGGTACTTCATTTATAGGATTGATTATAATTTGCTTGCTGCGTCTTCGTCGATGATCACTGTTACGTCAGCATGGTTTTGTAGAACACTTGCTGGTACATCCGTTGTAACTGACCCATCAATCATATCTTTGATTGCTTGTGCTTTATCTTCACCAAAAGCCATTAACAAGATTTTTTTGCTCTTCATAATTGAACCAATACCCATTGATAATGCATGAGTTGGAACATCTTCCACTTTATCGAAATTACGTTTGTTCGCTTCAATTGTTGATTCTGTTAATTCAACTACATGAGTTGTTACATCAAACGGAGTTCCAGGTTCGTTGAATCCGATGTGGGCGTTACGGCCAATTCCTAATACTTGTAAATCAATTGGATGATCAGCAATTACGCCATCGTAACGTTTGCATTCAGCTTCTAAATCTTCTGCCTTACCATTTGGTACGAATGTTTCTTTAAATGGTTTTTTGTTGAACAATTGATCGTTCATGAAATAACGATAGCTTTGAACATCGTCGCCAGCTAAGCCAACATACTCATCTAAGTTTACAGAAGTCATGTCTGAAAAATCTAAATCACTCGTTGTCATTTCTTTATATAAGGTTTCAGGAGTGCTGCCTGTTGCCAGTCCTAATACTTTTACGCCATTTTCCATTCCATCTTTGATGATTTCAAATGCTTTTTTTCCGCCTTCATTGGCATCTTTCACACGAATTACTTTCATGGTTAAACGCTCCTTTATCAATTTGGTATACACCAATTCTAACACCGACATACGAATTTTTCAATAAGAAAGTCTAGACCAAAATGTTAAATTTTTCTACTGTTTTTGTTTAAGGATATTATCCGTTATTTTTAGGGAAAGGTAAAGCCTTTTCAAGAGCAAAAAAGCTCCAACACAGAATTTCTTCCGTGTTGGAGACAAATGTTCCTTTTTTTATTTTCCAGATAAGATTAAGCCGATTTGAGCGATGACGGCACTCCCAAGATAGGTACCGATAAAAACAAAGATTGCGACGATCGCTACCTTCCAGGAGGTTTTTCGTAAATCCATCAGACTATCTGCCACCGAAAGCCCAGCAAAAGCCAAAATCGGAGTGGTAATTGATAAAAAGTCAACGCCCGCAATCACTTGTACAAAAAAATCAGAGAGCAGACAGAAAAATAAAGACGTCAGAGAGACCCACCCTAAAATCGGAAAATCAGCCAAAATTTTGATATTGGTTTTCTTTACCAAGGTTGAGATAAATACGCCAATCATTGAAAAAGCCCACAAAACAACCAAACCTTGAATCGTATTAAAAGTAATTGGCGTAGATGCTGGATTTTTAAGCAATTTGATTCCTTGAGTAAACAAGATCAAGGAAATACTCAGTAATAAAACCAGTGATATTTTGATGTATTCATTAGACTGTTTCTTTTCCACGACGTGATCCTCCTGTTAATAAGTTGTACATGAAACGCTGTAGCGGCACGGCAATAAAGACCATTGTGTAGGTTCCTAAAAAGCTTGTCAGTAATTGACTTGCGGCTGCATATGCCGCGATGGTTGTTTCATTTTCTGGCATCAGTGCAATCAATGACGAGGACGCTGCTGTCATCATACTAGCAGAACCAACACCTGAACTCATTGCCAGTGCGCGGTAATCAAAGCCCAGTCCCGCCATAATCGGCGCAAAAATACTAAAGAAAATTGAACCAAACAATGTACCAATTAGATAGAGTGACAATACTCCGCGTCCTTCGGCTGAGTCCAACGTATATTTTTCAGAAATGTACGCCAATTCCCCTTCACGTCCTAAGCCCAATGTTGCCCCAATAGCTTCTCGCCGCAAACCTAACATGAGTGCTACAGGCAATCCAATCATTACCGTTCCAACATTGCCCAATTCTTGGAAAAGGAAAACCCATCCAACAGTCAAAATTTCTTTCAATCTAGGTGCGACATCAGCACCGTATCGTGCCATCAACGGCAACATGATATACAGTAAATACTTTGCTGAAAACTGAATATTGCCTTTTGAATAAATCTTGGCAATAAAACCCTTGCGAATTACCGGCAATCCGAACAGCATCGCAAACAATACAGAAAATACTAATGGCAAAACCGTAATCGTTGTATTTCCTAACGAAATAAATTGCATCCCGATCAACTCCGCGACGGTTACCACTGCCACAACAAAACCAACTAACCACACTAACTGCTTTTTCATACATTCCCTCCGATTGACTCAATCAATTCTTTATATTCTTCAAATGAACGACGGTAAAATTTGGCTTCATCCAAATTACCCGCCATTTCTTTGAATACTTCCGTTAAAAACTCTGGAAAAGTTTCCAAGACAAATTCAGGATCAATCATTTTAAAATCATCGCCATGAATCGTTCCTTCAAATCCGCCATAACTGATTTGGATACAAGGCATCATAAAAGCCAAATCACCAATATCACCAGCCGCAGCGATCCCACCGCGATCGTCAATAATATCTGGTATCTTGTCAAATTTCGCAAAGGTTCGTTCTACGAAGCTATTTAAATAGCGATCCTGAACAAACGGCAAGTAGCCCATCTCCGTTTCAATCGTCACTTCACCCTCCAAAGCATACGCGCTTCCTTGAGCTGCATGATCCAATTTGCGCGCAACCTCTGGCATATATTCTAAAGTCTTGCAGCGCAAATCAGTCCCAACTGTAATATGATTCGGAATCACATTCGTCGACATATCAGAATCCATTACAATGGGATTTACTCGAATCGATTCCGTATCTTTAAACTGTTGACGACTCAAACCAATCGCTGTATTGAATAACGTTGACATACTGTACGCATTGATTCCAGAAAAAGGATCAAATCCTGCATGAACCGCCTTACCAGAAAAATGATAACGTTTATATAAAAAGCCCGCTAAATCACAATTCACTTCAATTGTCGGTCGTTCGAAGACTTCACCGATGGCATGAACACAAACACCAAAATCAATGTCATCAAAAATACCTAATGACATCGCTTCTGGTTTGCCACCTAAGAACTGAATCTTGCCCACAGCTCGAAGCTCCTTACGGAAATCCAAATCCAAATATTCTTCTGCTGGTACAAAGATAAAACACAGATTAAAATCTAAGTCCTTGTACGCTTCCGTTTTAACATAATGATCGTACAGCGCTAGCGCGATAGCGACTTGGGTAAAGTGACCGCAATTATGAGCCGCTCCCGTCTCAGTATCTGCTTGAAAATGTGTCGGTGCATAGACTGCGTCCAGCTCCGCAATAAAAGCCATTGTCTTTTTCTTATCAGTTGATAAAAATGTTTTAATACCAGTTTCTGAAAATTTAGAAAATTCAATCGATGGATGTATTCTTGTTAATTCCTCAATCACCTTTTCAGAAGTACGGTATTCCTTGTAGCCTAATTCTGGATGTAAAAATAAGTCCTCCGTAAATGCTTTTAAATGATGGTAATACTCAGCAAACGTCGTCATTTAACTCCCCCTTGTTTTGAATCAAAAAATAAGTGACTAAAACCCTTCTTTTAGTAAAGCCCTTCTGTCCTGTTAGGCTACAAAAAGTTTGATTATATCCATTGGTCTTTCTTAATCTTCCAGAGAACTCAATGAAATGAAATTTCTCAACTTTATTCATAATATCTTTTTAAACCGAAAGAATCAAGAGTGTTCCGACAAAAACACGAACTATTTCACTAGCAACGCTGATTAATGTTTCCTTATTTGTTTATTCAATTTATTGGATTCCCACCTATTAAACTACACTATTGCGACATTTTTTCTAGAAAACTTCCTTTCATATTAAAAATTAAGATGTTTTTTCTTGATTCATCTTGAAACAAAATTTCGCGATCAAACAAAAAAATCCCCCAACGCGGACAATTATTCCACATTAGGGGGAGGAGGAGCTAATCTTGATATCTTGCTACAATTTCCGCGATCAACTCATCATCGTGCAAGTCGGTCACTTGTTGAAGCACTTCTGCAACGGATTTTTCTTTTAGCAATCCTTGCAGTTCAACACTTTGTTCATCGTTTGGATCATCGTATTTCAAAACCATCGCTACCACATCGACTAGGTTTGAATACTCTAATCCACGTTCTTTTAGCTCACGAATCGGGCGAATAAAGCGTTCATCAAAGCCTAATTTACGAATTGGTGTCCGCGCTACCCGACTGATACTATCTGAAATGTATTTGTTTTCGAAACGGCTGACGATCTTATCAATGTAAGCAAGGTGCTTATCCTTGTCAAAATGCCATTTATTGATTACCAGACTGCCTGTTTCGCCAAGAACTGAGCGTAGTTTTGCTAGCACACGATCATCCGCGATTGCTTCATCAATCGTTTTGTACCCTTCATAGGCTCCGGTATAGGCAACTGTCGCATGTCCAGTGTTAACAGAAAAGAGTTTCCGTTCGATATAGGGTTCTAAATTTTCTACATACTCTACGTCTTCAAGGCGCAACTCTTTATTCTTACTTTGCGTTGCATCGATCACCCATTCACTAAAAGGCTCCACTGATACAAATAATGGATCTTCGTGGTGTTGAATCGGAACAATACGATCGACTGCTGCATTGGGGAATCCGATGTACTGTTTTACAAAAGCCATATCTTCAGCTGATAAGAAAGCTTGAACTTTTTCGAATAAGAACTGACTGCCGCCGATCATGTTTTCGCAGGCTACTACATCTAAAGCTGTTGTATTCCCCTCGTTGCGGCGTTTTTGAATCCCTTTCGCAATCAACTCCGCGATAAACGGTAGGATATTCGGTCCGATCGCTGTCGTTACGATATCTGCTTTGCTGACGGATTCAATCACTGCTTCAGGATTGGTTTGATTGTTCAGACCATCCACATTGGATACATGGATCTCTTTTTGACTTTCATCTGCCAGTTGGATCGTATATTCATTTCGTTCATTCAAAGCGTTGATAATTGTTTCGTTAATATCAACAAAATCGATGGAAAAGCCATTTTTTGCTAAAATTTCTCCAATAAATCCACGTCCAATATTTCCTGCGCCAAAGTGTGTTGCTTGCATCCTATTCTACCTCCTGAAGATAGCCAATGACTTCTTCTTTTGTTTTTGCATCTGCTAATTTGACTACATTCTCAACATCCGAACAAAAGATCGCGATCTTTTGCAGAATGTCTAAATGTTCATTCTCAATCCCCGCGATTCCAAATAATACCATCGCCACATCTTCTGTGTCATCCTTGCCAAAATGAACGCCCGTTGGAACTTGGATTACTGAAATACCGCTTTTCTTCACATAGCGTTTTGCTTCATCCGTTCCATGAGGGATCGCGATAAAGTTTCCCATATAAACGGAAACTAACTTGTTTCGCTCGATCATGGCATCGACATAGCCTTCTTCCACACACCCAGCATCCACCAGCAGCTGTCCACTCGCACGGATCGCGTCTTCCTTATTGGCATATTTCTGGTCTAATAAAATCATTTCTGGCTGTAATTCCATTCCTAATCTCCTCCTTATTCATTTTGATGTATTCATTTTTCTTAGGAAAAATGAGTTTGATTTTCATGCCGTATATCATTCTGCTAAAATGCTCATCTTTTTACTTTTTTCTCAACTAATATTTTTCTTGTACTCTTTATACTGCAAAAAGCAGAACTGACATCCGATTTTTTAAACTATCGTTAATTTTCTCGAATTTCTTTCACAAACAAAGAACTCAACAATTGATAGATAATTTCTTTGTTGCCAAATTTATATATTTCAGTGTTTAAATCACTTTCGATAACTGAACTGCTAATTTTTCCTAATAGACTTTGCTGACTCTCCGGCATTGGATCTGGAGCCAGAAGCAGCAACACTCGCGTCAATTCAATACTCTTTTTATCCATTCCTTGGATCAAAAATTTCTGATCTAAATCATAGATAGTAAACAGCGGCTCCTTGACATGAACATCTGCGCAATGGAACAGAGCGAAATTGGTGTTTGGAACGCCGATCGGGGCGACTAAATACCGTTTGATCACTTTGTCTGTCACTATTGTGGCATCAGAGACGATCGTACCCTGCAACTGATCGATGATTTCTGCTAATGTCAGCTCAATCGTTTCCTGTGCGTGAATCGGCTTCACGTCAAAGTTTTGTAACAGACTATTGGCAATCCGCATCGTTTCATAAATTTCATCAAAGGCTTCGCTAGGCTCTTGTTCCGGTTCATCAATGACTTCATTTACCTTTTCAGGATGCAGCGTCTGGATGTATTCTTTGATTTCCTTGATCTCATCATCCAAAAGCAGCGGCGAGATTACTTTATACGGCAAATTGAATCCTGGTAAAAAGACAGTCGCTAGAATCAGGTCATAGCTTTTATAGTCCAGTTGATTCATTTCTGAGATTTTGGCCACTTGAACCTTTTCGATCTCAGTTAAATATTTATGGACCCGGCTTTCTAATATTCGTGCCGTTCCTATACCGCTGGAACATAAAACTAAAGCGGATAATGCGCGACCGCTTGGATGTCGCTCTAGCGATGTGGCGAAATGAATTACGACATAGCCTAATTCATCCGCAGTGAATTGATGATCCGGAAAAACAACCGCCAATTCTTTGATGATTGCTGTCGTTAAGTCCTGATACTTATCACGAATTTTTTGTAGTAATGGATTGTTCGCTCCTTGGAGCACCGTCAGATTTCGTTTCAAAGCCGCGGACATATGGGCGGATAAATCATTGAAGAGCTGTTCATCTTTGCGAAAATCAACACCAGTTGTTTCTGAGACTAGGCGAATCAGTTCCTTGATTTTATAAGAAAGCTCCACATCAAAACTATCAATAAAAATGTTTTGCGGCTTCTTGTAATTCACTCCTTCTAATTGAAAGGCAAAGAAACGGACCTCCTGCGGCGGAATTGATTTTTTGATTGTCGTAGCCACCTTTATCATAATCTGACTGGCGATCTGCATACTCTCAGGTTTTGCTTTCGTTTCTTGCTCTACTTCCACAAATCGATCTTGCGACATTCGATCAATGGATAAAGCTAATAAAATCAAGACTCGCTGTAATTGATTGTCTGTCACCTGTTCAAAAGCCTGTTGAGAAATTTGCTCAAAAATCGTTCGGGCCAATAGTAAACTCGATTGGCTCAATAAGTTCAAAAAGAAGTTATCAGTAGTAGTGTTCTCTTCGTCTAACGAATCAATAAATTGGAAAAAATCAAATTCACTGACACCGTTATAAATCAGGTTGCTTAGCAATTGGCGACGCTGCTTCTCACGACCGACGATTCGAATGCCGCGACCTTTTAGCCGCTGCAGCTCTAACCGATAATCGATCAGACTTTTTTCAATGGTTGCCAAATCAGAGGTAATCGTCGCAGGGCTAACTTTAAAATCGATGGCTAAGCCTTCGATCGTCTCTTCCTCATCCATCAGTAGCAAGGAGCAAACAATCGCACTTTGTCGCTGAACATTATCCGTAAACAGCTCTGCTTGTTTTTCACCTAGTTGCTGCTGCAGCCGTTCGAGATTCAATGTTTCCCCAACGATTCGATAACCTTCGCCACGGGGCTTGATGATTTGGATATCCTGCGATTTGATCGTCTTCTCAATACTTGAGATCTCGCGATAGACAGTCCGTTTGCTGACCTGTAGAATATCTTGCAATTCCTCTGGTGTGATACCGTTGGGATAATCTAATAAAAGGGTAAGTATCTTCTTTTCGCGAATCGAAAAATACACAATATCTCCTCCAATAATTTAAAAAGGGTAAAAGCAGTGAGAATCCTCACTGCTTTAAGAGTAATACGATTCTGTAAAAAAGACTACTTATTTCCTTAAGTTTTGAATGACCTTGTCATACTTTTCTGAAGCAACTAAATCAGTCAATGGCACATGTGCCGCACTTGGTGCTTGTTGTTCAGCCTTGACTGTTTCATCACTGTTGGTAATGATTAAGGCACTTGTTTCATCCTGCAACGTGTTGATAGGTGCAACTGTTACTGGATAATTCAACCCATTATCCTTCATTAATTTTTTCAGGATCGTCGCGCCCATATTGGCAGAACCCTTTGTTTGTTCATACCCAAAGATAATGTGATCGACTTTCGAATAGTCGGCTAAGCCTTGGACCACATCATCTGTCAGCGGCTTTTTTTCGCTGTCACCTGCTGGTTCAGAAGATAAACGATCTACGATTTCATCATAGCGCGGTGAATTCATGAAGTTTTCCACTTGGACAAAGGTTGCACTTGGCGCTTTTTGAGAAGCCCGTTCATGTAATTCCTCTTGCGTGACAATCAGAGCATTTGGATCATCACTTAAGTTGTTGATTGCTGAGTTAGAGACTGGTAAAGTCAAACCTGCTTTTTTCACTTTATCGCGTAATACGGAAGCGCCCATCGCACTTGATCCCATACCAGCATCACAAGCAAAGATAATCTTGTTAATGTTGCCGAACATTTCTTGGTTGTCTGCTTTTACTGCATTTTGACCTTTTGCTTGTGCTTTTGCATCAGCCATTGCTGCTTGGTTAGCAGCCAAATCATCTTCTTCACTGTTGTCAGATTTGATAATAATCATAGCAACTAGGAATGAAACAACACATCCTACAACAATCCCAGCCAAGTTAGCAAAGATAGCATTTGGTGGTGTCATAGCCATAACAGCGATGATCGAACCTGGAGATGCAGCTGCTCGTAATCCTGCGCCTAACAATTGGAAAGTAAATGTTCCTGCAACCCCGCCAGCCATAACGGCTAGGAATAAAAGAGGTTTCATCATTACATATGGGAAGTAAATTTCATGAATCCCACCTAAGAATTGAATAATGATCGCACCTGGTGCAGAAGATTTCGCCGCGCCTTTACCAAACAATGTGAAGGCTAATAAGATTCCCAGACCTGGTCCAGGGTTTGCTTCTAATAAGAATAGAACAGATTTTCCTGCTTCTGCAGCTTGTTCAATTCCCAACGGAGTTAAAATTCCGTGATTGATTGCGTTGTTTAAGAATAAAATCTTCGCTGGTTCAATAAAGATATTTGCTAATGGCAATAAATGCATGTTGATGATTGATTCAACACCAGCCGCCATCATGTTTGTTAACGAACCTACGACTGGTCCAATTGCATAAAACCCGACGATCGCTAGAGCAAAGCCGATTAATCCAGAAGAGAAGTTGTTGACTAGCATTTCAAATCCAGCTTTGATTTTATCTTGGAAAGCGTCATCAAATTTCTTGATACACCAGCCGCCTAAAGGTCCCATCATCATCGCTCCGATAAACATTGGAACTTCCGATCCAACGATAACCCCCATCGCTGCGATCGCTCCGACTACCGCGCCACGTTGACCATGAACCATGCTGCCGCCTGTATAAGCGATTAATAATGGCAATAGATAAGAAAGCATCGGACCAACTAATGTAGCAAGTGATTCATTTGGGATATAGCCATCTGGGATAAATAATGCGGTGATAACACCCCAAGCAATAAAGCCGCCGATGTTTGGCATAACCATTCCTGACAAATGACTTCCGAGTCGCTGGACTCTTGCCTTGAGTCCACCTTTTTGTCCAGTAGCTTGCATTTCCATTTCCTTTTCCTCCTTAGAAATAAAATAAAATGATTTCGTTTACATACTCATCATATATCCACAGGTATCCGCTTTCAAGAAATAGAAGATAGAGCTTTGGCACAGAAGTTTGTGCCAAAATTAAAAAGCCGCTTATCTCACAGACAAACGACTTTTTCTTACTTATTCAACTTGTTTCGTACTCCGCGTTTTATAACATCAAAGAATCCAAGTGATTGCACCATATGGTCTGGATCAACATATTCACGAATGGCTCTTAAAACTTTTTTAGGTTCCTTTGATGCAAAAGAATATGTCCCATTCTTTTTAGTTTGTATCGCATAGCGAGGGATCCATTTTCCTTTAAAAACGACAGAAGCGATCACATAATCGATTTCTTCCCACGGAATTTGGACAAATTTCCTAGCATCACGATTATTAAAGAACTCAAAACCCTTATCCCCAATCATTATTTTCCCATAATCAGCGACACCTAAGTACGAGGTAGCATCGATCGTCAAATCGATCGTTGTATTGATTGACTGAACCATTAAGATCTACTCCATTTCTCTCTATGTATCTATTAAACCATTATACTTATTTTTTCTTATTAAGCAAAAAATGCTCGGGCACGCCCGAGCATTTAATCGTTGACTTTTTACATTACACCTAGTACGTGTAAGCCAACACCTACTACGAACAAGCCAAGAATAATGACGATTGGAGAAACTTTTTTCTTCAATAACCACATGCAAAGCAATGTCAATAGTAATGCAGCAAGACCTGGAATTAATTGATCCAAGTTGTCTTGTAAAGTTGTCACTTTCGAACTATCCAAAGAAAGACCGGAAGCTTGTTGAGACAATGCTTCTTTGATGCCTTGCGCTCCAGCAGGTAGTTTATCCCATTCGATATAAGCACCTTTATCTAATTTAACAGTAGATACAACAGGAGTGAACTTCACATTTACCCAGCGTTGTACTAAGGCACCTAAGACGAACATACCTAGGATAGATGCACCTTTGGTAACTTTTTGCAATAGACCACCTGAAAGGTCATCAGTGATTTTAGAACCAGCACGGTAGCCAAATTCTTGAGTATACCACATGAATGCCCAACGAATAATATTCCAAGCAAGGAAGAAGATGATTGGACCTAAGATATTTCCTGCTAATGCTAAAGATGCACCTAGGGCTCCTAACATCGGACGTACAGTAAACCAGAAAACTGGGTCACCAACGCCGGCTAATGGTCCCATCATACCAACCTTAACCCCTTGAATAGCTACATCATCAACTGGGGCGCCATTGGCACGTTCTTCTTCAAGAGCTAATGTAACTCCCATGATAGGTGAAGCGATATATGGGTGAGTATTAAAGAATTCCAAGTGACGTTGCATTGCTGCTGTCCGGTCTTCTTTTGTTGTATATAATTTTTTGATTGCTGGTAAAATTGCATAACACCAACCACCATTTTGCATACGTTCATAGTTCCAAGAACCTTGAATGAAGGTAGAACGCCATGCAACGGCCAAACGATCTTTTTTCGATAATGAAATTTTTTCTGCCATTTTATTTTCCTCCTTCAAGATTAATAATCATTCAAAATATCGCCTAATGGGTCACCAGTATTGCTTCCGCCACCGTTAGATCCACCACCAGAACTTTCTTGTAAGTTCAAGTAGATCAAAGCGAAGGCAACTGCGATAACACCAAGTGCGATCAACGTTAATTCAGAAAGTGCAGCAATTGCGAAACCAATTGCAAAGAAAGGCCATACTTCTTTTGTAGCCATCATGTTGATAACCATTGCGTAACCAACGGCAACAACCATACCACCACCGATAGCCATACCATCAGTTAACCATGCAGGCATTGATTCTAAGAATCCGCGTACTGTATCGGCAGGGATAACTAATAGTGCCCCAGCAGGAATTGCGATACGAACACCTTGCATACATACAGCGATGATGTGCCACATTTCAACTTTGCGCATTTCACCTTTTTCAGCTGCAGCATCCATAAAGTGAACAACTGGAACGGCTAAAGTACGAACGATCATTGTTAAGAACAAACCAGCAACAGCTAGAGGAACAGCGATTGCGATAGCAGAAGATACACCTTTGACTCCTTGACCACCTAAAACTAAAATAATTGCAGATGCAACAGATGCTAACGCAGCATCCGGTGCCACAGCAGCCCCGATGTTTGCCCAACCTAAGGCGATCATTTGAAGTGAGCCGCCAAGAACGATCCCAGCTTCTAAGTTACCGGTAACTAAACCGATTAATGTACATGCTACTAGCGGTTGATGGAATTGGAATTCATCTAAAATTCCTTCCATACCTGCTAGAAAGGCAACGATTACTACTAATACCATTGAAATACCAGACATTATAAGCCCTCCTATTTAAAGTTAATTGTATTGCTTAAGCGTTTTTCAATTCATTTTTTGCTTTGTTCAGGATTTCATCCATATTGTCTTTAGAGTCATTTGGTACTTTACGTACATCAAATTTGATTCCTTTTGCCTTCAATTTTTCAAAAGTATCAACATCTTCTTGACCCATTGACAATACTTTACTTACTACAACTTTCCCAACTGAATGAGCCATTGAACCAACATTGATCTCTTTAATATCAACGCCGCCTTCAACTGCACGTAATACATCTTCAGGGTTTTCAAACAACAACAACGCTTTAGTATTTCCGAAACGAGGGTCTTTTGAAATTTCGATCATTTTATCAATTGGAATAACATTTGCTTTAACCCCTGGAGGAGCAGCTTGTTCGATCAATCTCTTACGTAGATCATCTTTAGCCACCGCATCAGAAACAACAATGATCCGATTTGGACCAGTTGTTTTAGTCCAAGCAGTTGCAACTTGTCCATGAAGCAAACGAGAGTCCACACGTGTCAATACAAATTTAATGTGTCCATCCCCAAGTACAGTTCCTTCTGGAATCGCACCTGTTGGTTGATTGCTTGCTGCCGCAACCGGAGCTGCTTCAGCTGGCTCTAATTCCTCTGGGCGAATTCTTACGCCTTCTTTAGCTGTCCCAGAAATGTGAGCAGCGATTTCATGCGCAGTTTCCATTGAGAAACGTGAAGCATAAGCTTCAATAACCATTGGTAAGTTCATACCGGCAACAATTGCCCATGTGTCTTTGTGTTCTTCAAACAAACTATTCGCTTGGTTGAAAGGAGTTCCACCCCAAAGATCGACTAAGAATAAAACTTGGTCTTGGTTTTCGAAAGAGGCAATTGCTTCTTTCATTTTTGCCTTAACATCATCGGGTCCTTCACTTGGCATCAAAGTTACTGCTTTGACATTTTCTTGTTCTCCAAAGATCATCGCTCCGGATTGCAAGATACCATTAGCGAATTCACCATGACTAGCAATGATAATTCCTACCATCTTCATACCTCCTACTATTATTGTTACAGCTCAAAAATATAAATAAGTTCTTAAAAAACCTGTAACCAAAATTAAGTTATTGCAGCATCTTTTCTTTTTTGATCAGTTGCATCAGATCTGTCTTCCGGTCTGTCGGTACTTGACGTATTTCCAACTCCACTCCTGCTTTCATTAACTCAAGAAAAGATTCAACATCTTTGCTATCTACAGAAATAAAATTAGTGATCATTTTTTTCCCTTCGTCAAATCGCATACCGCCAATATTGACCGATTTCAAATCAACACCTGCCTCAACGACTTCTACTACATCTTGCGGGGAAGCAAACAACAACATGACTTTCATTCCATCAAACAATTGATCTTGATACACTTCAACCAATTTTCTTTTTGTGACAACATTGGACTTGATTCCTGGTGGAGCGGCTTGTTTTAGTAGGAACTTGCGTAACTCATCGTTAGCAACCTCGTCACTTACCACTAAGATGCGCTCGATCCCTGTTGCCTTGGACCAAACTGTCGCTACCTGTCCGTGAATCAAACGATCATCGATCCGAGTGAGTCGGATATCCATTACCATCCCACCACCTCCTACGACTACAAGGCTCAGATGCTAAAAGACTTGCACTACATTATTTGAGTACAGTATTGCATAGGTACTCACTTATAATAAAGCAAGTACCGTGCCAAAATACACTAGCAAGAAATTCTTTAGTTATCGCATTTATGACAATACACAAAAAGGGATACAGTATACTGTATCCCTTTTTGTGTATTGTTTATGCTAGAATTTCTTCATTATTCTTAAGCAATTGATAAATATAGTATCGTTCTGAGGTTGGTATCGTGATTTTCAGTTGGCTCTCTAGCTCATTCAATCCACGGTTCATTACAACGTTATCAGTCACGCTCTGGTAAATCCGTTTCGATTCATCGTCCACCTTCAATGGCTGCTGTAATATTCCTCGTTCGATCGTTCCAGCCATATGCATGACGAAATTCACCATCAAGGCATAATCAGATGAATCGCCATCATTACTGATGACCGTTTTGGCTAAACGCCATAACGGATCAATCAGTTTGTTCGGATTGATAAAAGTAAAGCTTTCTTCCATAAACTTGATACACAATTCCCGTGCCTTGTTTGCATCAAGAACAACCTCTTCCTGCTCTGACAAATCATTTTCCAACAATAGTTCGTCTAAAATTTGATCTGCTTTTTGATTAATGAATTTCTCCATTGGAATATATGGCGCGCCGACTTTCGGGTCCATAATTCCTGTTGTTGCTAAAATTTTGTATTCTTCTTTAAAAGCAGGGACTTTCGTTTTGATATCAGCAACAGCTAATGTCAAAACGTCGATATGTTTTAAGTTGCGCTGCTGCAGTGGGCGTTCGATGATTTCCTTCAAACGCTGAGCAGTTCCTTCGCCAGAAGCACAAATAGCTAAGATTGCTTGCTTTTCCTGCGGCTCTTCCTTTTCTGTCGTAACATGACCATACCCACGGAAACCTTGTAGCGATTCATATAATTCATCTACACCGGAACCCAATACACTTGATTTCCGAGCGGCTTCAATCAATAACGGTGTTGTGACCATGTCTAAGGTGCGAACTTCAATCCCGGTGTCCGTTTCGATTTCTTCATTAAAAGTAGCTAATGACCCCATGTCCACCATAATCAATACCCCGCTGCCCTCATCAATCTGGGTCACAGCTTCACGCATTTTTTCATAGGCGACTCGCGGATGCATGTCTAATGGCATATCTACCGCAATGATATTAGAGACATCCAATAACTCACGAACAACTTGCGCCATCGAGGTCGCGGTACTATTTCCATGAGCAGCTACGACCACACCAATCCTACCAGATGATTGATCTTCTCGTAAGGAAACCAGTAGTACAGTTAAATAGTAATCTTCGCTGTCAGGAATCACGACTTGAAATTCTTTTTCGACTAGCCGACGAATTTCACGAGCTACTGCGAATTCTGTTGGATAGTCTTTTGCCATTTCCCGAATATTGGCATTGGTCTCGCGTGTTTCTCCCACATGAATTTTTTTCAAGAAGGAAGAAATGTGCAGACTCATGGCATAAATAAAGTTTTGCTGAAAATGTGTTTCCAGCCGTTCACTAACTAGTACTGCGATTTGATTGCTAATCTCGATCACATGCTTATCAACAAACTCAGTTAAACGGGTCTCTGTATCAAAACTAAAGCCATGATCTTTATAAAATGATTTCAAATGTACATTAATATCGGTAGAAATAAAATGATTGATTGTTTCTTGATCGAGGCCTTCCGTTTTTAACAAAGCAGCTTTATCGCCGATAATATCATATAAATTATATGGTAGTTCATACGTGTCCGTTTTGATCAGCTCATCGATTTCATTTGGTGTGACAATCATTTCCGGCTCAAGATACGGCGAGATATCGGTTGATTTGATTCGATCAGCGGAAAGCTGAACCAACCCGGCTTTGATTCCCTCTGTCAAATCATTCAAGGTAATATGAATCTCTTCCTGCATCATATGATTCATAAAGCCGCGAGCACAAATTAGCTGAACATTTGATTTTAACTGTCCAACATTGCCATAAGAGACACTGCCTAATAAGGCTTTTACCACATCTTCGTTCAACGTAATCTTTCGTTGAATCCGATTGGCCTCCATCGCCACCATTACCCGTACCAAATCCAACTGTTCTGCCGCTGGTCGACTGCTAAAGGCGGGCATTTGAATATTGATTGGTATTCGGCGGACAAAGGTATCCAGCAATGCTGAATGAGGGTCTTCCGTTGTTGCACCAACAATTCGAACATTTGCAAAACGATTTTTTCCTGTTTCACCAAGACGGCTATAAGTTCCGTGATCCATAAAATAGAAGATCATTTCCTGACCTTCCGGCGGCAAGCGGTGAATTTCATCTAGAAAGAGCATTCCGCCATCAGCCTGCTGGATCAGTCCATCTTTTTCTGTATCCGCACCAGTAAAGGCGCCCTTTTCATATCCAAATAGATGACTCATTAATAATTCTGGATTATTGGCATAGTCAGCACAGTTGAAAACAACTAGTTCTCGATCTGGTTCAACTACTCCTTCAGTTTGTGCAAATTGAAACATTGCGTGAGCGAAAAACGTTTTACCCGAACCAGTCGGGCCTGTAATCAAACAATTCAAACCGCGCGGCGGATACAAGATCGCTGCTTTGGCTTGTTCGACAGCGTTACGCATGCTTCCGGTAGAACCGATGATCTGTGTAAACACATTGCCGGTATTTTGATTTAGAATTTTCTTCTCCGGCGGTTCTACAACACTTGTTTGTATGTGAGGTGCTTCGGTATCAAACGACGTTTCGGCTGATTGGTTCGAAACAAAATAGCGAACAGGTCTTCCTTCACTCTTACTTAGGTGCCCATCCTTGACTAGAAGATTTAAATCTTTACTGGCATTTGTCCGTTGAATATCCAATGAATCTGCTACGTCTTTTGTCGTTACGTTTGCATTTTCTGAAACAAAGCGATAAATGCGGTCAATCCGTCGTTCCATTCAGTCACCTTCTTTATTAGTGTATTCCTATATATTCATCATCTATATTTTTTATTAAAAAGTCAAATATTTAGAGAATAAATAATACACTATTTTTTTTAAATTTGAAAGTTTTTGGGAATCCTGCCTTTCACACCTTAACTATATTTAATGATTTTTATAATATCTTAGTATTTGATTATGGTCGTATTTTGTTTTGAGTCGAATTTCTTCTATTATATAAAGAAGACAACCTCAGTTCTTTTTCTGAAATAAAAATGAACGTTATTATCCTGACCATCTGCCAATCAAAGTATAGTTTTTATTTCCAGCAAAAGAAACCTTAACATTTTTGCTATTGTACTAACCAAAAAATCTTATCTCAAAAAAGAGATAAGATTTCTAAGTAACTATAGTTAACTCCTCCACAAAGATTTGGAGAAGAGCAATAAAACCGGAAACATCTCTAATCTGCCTGCTAACATGGCAAAGGAAAGTGTCCATTTGGAAAGATCAGATAAGAATCCGAAATTCCCGGTTGGTCCGATCGCTTTGAATCCTGGCCCGACATTGTTGATACATGTTGCAACCGCTGAAAACATCGTCTGGAAATTGATATTCTCTAGTGAGAGGATCAACAATGACGCAACAAACACCAGAAGATAAAGTACTAAATATGCATGGATATTGCCGATCGTCTTTGGTGCAATCGTTTCTCCTTCATACTCTAAAGATGTAACGCTGCGTGAATGAAGAACCTTTTTCATTTCTTGAAACGCATGTTTGATCAGCATTTGAATCCGCGAGACCTTGATCCCGCCGCCAGTGGAACCAGCACACGCGCCGACAAACATTAATAGTAGCAGGATCACCTGAGAAAACATTGGCCATAGATCGTAGTTTGTCGTGGTAAAACCTGTTGTCGTGATAATCGAGGCAACTTGGAATACCGCGTAACGAAAGGCCTTCAGATATGATGGGTATTGAGACGAGATATTGATTGTAATCAAGATCGTCGATGCCGCAATGATTCCCAGATAACCACGCAATTCCTGACTTTTCAAGACTGGCGCGATTTTTCCGATAATAAAGAAATAAATCAAGTTAAAGTTGATTCCAAACAGAATCATGAAGACGGTGATAACACCATCGATATAGGCGCTATTATAGCCAGCAATCCCGGCATTACTCATAGAAAAGCCGCCGGTCCCGGCTGTCGCGAAGGAATTCAAAATACTATCGAAGACCGGCATTCCACCCAGCACCAGTAAAATAATCTGTATCAACGTCAATACTGTATAGATCACGTATAAGATTCGCGCGGTCACACTAACCTTCGATACTAACTTTCCGATAATTGGTCCCGGCATCTCAGCTTTCAAGATGTGCATTGTTCTGCCTGAAGCGATGGGAATAAACGCGACGGTAAATACCAAGATACCCATACCGCCGACCCAGTGAGTAAAGCTGCGCCAAAACAAACTTGCCTGACTAATATTATCTAGTGTCGTCAGAATCGAAGACCCGGTCGTTGTGAAACCAGAGACTGTCTCAAAAAAAGCATCTGCCAATGATGGAATTTCACCTGAAAGCATAAAGGGAAAGCAGCCGAACAACGAAAGCAACGCCCAGCTGACTCCAACGATAAAAAATCCCTCTTTAGCAAAAATATTGCGATTCTTAGGTTTTTTCCAGCTCAACAAGGTACCGACTATAAATACCAAAACTGCTACGATCAGATAAGATAGCCCTTCCTTTTCTCGATAAATCAATCCGACAATACAAGGCAGCAGCAGCAGAATGGACTCTACTTTCAACAATTTGCCAATAGTAAAAATAACCATCTTTTTATTCATTGTGCTTCACCGCTATCTCCTTACCAGATCATTTAAACTACAGATTTTTCGATCCGTCGTAATAATCACGATATGATCTTTTAAGCGGATCTCGGTGTCGCCCTTCGGAATAACAAAGCCGCGTTCACGAGAAATCGCCGCTATTAAGATGTTGTTTTTCAATTTCACTTCTGAGACTTTTTTGTTTAGGAACGACGTTTGCGGAGTTACGATAAATTCCATTGCATCCACATCATCATTATCATCGCTGAATAAATGATGCAGTGTTTTGACGCTGCTGTCATCGTCCTTGTTGTTTTTCGCACGAACATAGCGCAGAATGTGCGTCGCAATAATATTCTTAGGCGAGATCACACTATCGATATCCAACTGATCCAAGACATTCATGAAATTCGTACGGGTCACTTTGGCTACGGTCTTTTTTGCCCTCATCTGTTTCGCATATAACGAGATCACGATATTTTCTTCATCAAGTCCGGTCAATGCCAGAAATGCATCGACAGACTCGATCCCTTCTTCAATCAGGACCTCCTCATCACTGCCGTCCGATTCAATGATCGTAGCGTCTGGCAACTTAGTAGAAAGCTCTAAACAACGTTTCGCATTATTCTCAATGATCTTGACTTGAATACCATGTTCACTTAATTGACGCGCCAGATAGTAGGAGATGCGGCCACCGCCAACGATAATGATCCGCTTGGTTTTCTGTTCAAATAGATTAATATCTTGGCAAAATCGAACCAAGTCGCGATGTTGTCCCATCACATGGATCCGATCCCCTCGTTCAAGCACAAAATTGCCGTCAGGAATGATCAGTTCATCTTTTCGCCGTACCGCACAAATCAATACATTTGTTTTAGATACCTTTCCTAGACGATTCAGCGACACGCCAATCAGTCGCGCATTTTCCCTCAAGCGGAATTCCGCCAGCTCAATTTTCCCGCCGACAAAAGTATCCACCTTAAAAGCAGAAGGAAATAGCAAAATACGACGAATCTCGTTCGCTGCCTCTAATTCTGGATTGATGATCATTGATAATCCCAGCTGATCCCGCATGAAGGAACGCTGTTTCAAATACTCCGGATTCCGAACACGAGCGATCGAATTTTTCGCGCCCATTTTTTTCGCCATTAAACAAGCCAAAATATTCAGCTCGTCAGATTGCGTCACTGCGATGAAAATGTCTGTGTCATCGACACCTGCTTCCATCAATATATCGTATGTCGCACCGTCTCCTACCACTCCTAATACATCGAACTGATTGACGATCGACTCCACTTTTTCTGCATACAAATCAATGACGACCACATCATAATCATAATCCTCATCAGACAAATGCTGAGTCAATGCTTTACCGACTTTACCAGCACCTAAAACAATAATTTTCATTCTATCCTCCTGTATTGAATTTGATATTCTTATTGTCCATTCTAGCCTTTTCTATAAGGGAAAACAACGGACATTACGAAAAGAGTTTTTCCATAATTATTCAAAACAGAAGGCTTTTTTGGGTGATTATAAATAAAAAAGTAGGAGTTAACACGATTACCCAATCAGAACCAAATATGTAATAAAAATAGTTAGATAAAAACTATTATTTCACGAAAAAATTAATCTGCCGTTGTGTCAAAATAAAAAGCAGTTAAAGTAAAAAAACTACTCTAACTGCTTCTTTAAAACTTAATCTCCGTTTTACATTAACGCTGTAATGAATGTAAGTGCGCCTAAAAAGACTCCCGGCACATTCGCAATAATGATGGGATAATCCTTTTTCTTTTGCATGGATGCATAGATCACCCAAAAAAAACAGTTGACCATCGCTACCATCGGCTGAATCGGATTCCCTTTATTCCCTGCCAAGTTATTCATAATTTGCGGGATATAGGATACATACATCAGTACCGATAAGGTTGAAGCAATTCTTCCGAAAATCAATATCGTTTTTTCTTTATTAGCCAATAAAAACACCTCAAACTTCTTTCATTAGTAAAATACTACCCCAAGTTGATGAAAGAAGCGAAAAAAAAGCCCTAACCCTGAAATCAGGATTAGGACTTCAAATGTCTTATGCTTCTTGAGCGACTGGGTATACAGACACTTGTTTTTTGTCGCGACCTTTACGTTCGAAACGTACTACGCCGTCAACTTTAGCAAACAATGTGTCATCGCCACCGATACCTACGTTTGCACCAGGGAAAATTTTAGTACCACGTTGACGATAAAGAATTGATCCACCAGTAACAGTTTGACCATCAGCACGTTTAGCGCCTAAACGTTTTGATTCTGAGTCACGTCCGTTAGAAGTTGAACCGCCACCTTTTTTGTGGGCGAATAATTGTAAGTTCATATTCAATAACATGAGCTGCACCTCCTATGATTTAGATTCTGTATGGATCTCAATGAAATCCAAATACTCTGTTTCGATTGATTGCAAGCCTAATAATAAATGCTCCAGCAAAATTTGCGAGATATTCATCTGCTCTTGGGTCATCGATTCATCTAAGTTCAAGACTACATGAAGGTAACCACCTTCAGTATCATTGGTCTCGATGTTCGGAGTGACACCTGCTAGTGCATCCAAGCTATTTACGGTACTAATGGCTAATGCAGAAACAGCGGAACAAACGATATCGCTACCGTAAGGACCTGCTTCAGCATGACCTGTCAACGTAAATTCGCTGATTTGACCTGCATGATTTCGAGTGAATGTACCTTTGATCAACTTAGGCACCTTCTTTTTTATGCTTTGATTGAGTCAATGACAACTTTAGTGTAAGGTTGACGATGACCTTGTTTACGGTGTGAATGTTTTTTAGGTTTGTATTTGAAAGTAACGACTTTCTTTTGTTTGCCGTGTTTTTCAACAGTTCCTTCAACAGTTGCACCTTCAACGATAGGAGCTCCTACTTTGGTAGATTCTCCGCCTACTAAAACAACTTGGTCGAAGACAACTTTTTCGCCAGCTTCAACGTCTAATTTTTCAATGTAGACAGCTTGACCTTCTTCAACTTTGATTTGTTTTCCGCCAGTTTTGATGATTGCGTACATGCTTGTGGCACCTCCTTATAATATATACTTAGACTCGCCATCCCAAGTGACCGAAGTACTTAAGAACTTGTTCTGTGCGGTTGTAGCTGTGGGTTCCACAATTACAACATTCATAGTTTACTAAAAAAGATAGGTCAAGTCAATGATTAATTATTGACGCCTGCCCTGCTTTTTTCTACTATTAGAGGGATGACAAAGTGAGGCGAGGAAAATGGAGTACCCAAAAAATCTAGTCACGTTCGTTACTGAACGTTCAGAAGATTTTCAGCTTGAAGGATTTATTGCTGGGCAAGGTCCGCTTCAGCCGAAACTAATGTTGGTTGGCGAGGCTCCTGGACGTAACGAGGTCGTCAATCATATTCCTTTTTCAGGGGCTGCCGGTAAGGAATTGATCCAAGCGATGGCATCAATCGGACTCACTCGGGAAAATACTTATATCACTAGCGCTGTCAGAAGTCGTCCCTTTAAAATCGTCGAGCGCGTGAATAAGCGAACGCAACAACACGAAACTGTTTACCCGAACCGGACACCGAATAAAAAAGAAATCTTAGCTCATGCCCCGATTTTGGATTACGAACTGTCAGTTGTTCAGCCAAAAATTATCGCCACATTAGGGAATATTGGCTTGCAACGGTTACTTGGGCCAAAATGGCAGATTAGCGAACGACATGGCGAAATATATCATGGTCCTGTATTAGAGCTTAATCAAGAACAAAACAGCTATCAGCTATCAAAAAAAGAGTATACTGTCGTCCCTCTTTTTCACCCGGCAGCGATTTTTTATAATCGTTCATTGAGTGAAAAAATTAAGGAAGACTGGTTAAATTTAGGAAACTTACTAGAGAAAGAGGAAGAATAATGCGTAACGAAATGATGTACCGGCCGATTATTAATGAAGACATCTTGCACTACTTACGAACAGAACAAAAACAATTAACTGGATCACTAGGAGAATTAGAAGAACTGGCTCATGAAAATGGTGTACCTGTAATTCCCCACGAAACAGTTGTTTTCCTACAATTTTTACTGAAGCAGAAACAACCGAAAAACGTTTTAGAAATTGGTACCGCGATTGGTTTTTCAGCTAGCTTGATGGCTGAATCACTAGGGAAAGAGGCAAAAATTACCACAATCGATCGGTTCCCTGTGATGATCGAAAAAGCAAAGAAGAATTTTGCAAAGCTAGGATTAACAGAACAAGTTACTTTATTGGAAGGCGATGCAGCTGACTTACTCAGCACATTAGAAGGTCCCTACGATTTCATCTTTATGGATAGTGCAAAATCAAAATATATTACCTTTTTACCTGAATGTTTGCGCCTCTTATCAGATGATGGCGTTCTGATGGTGGATGATATCTTCCAAGCAGGAACAGTCTTGCAGCCGATCGAAGAAATCCCTCGGAAAAACCGTTCGATTCATCGTCATTTGAATGAATTTTTAGAAGAAGTCACCAAATCACCAGAATTAACCTCGACTTTATTGCCTTTAGGTGATGGTGTCGCATTGATTTCAAAAAATAAATAGAAGATTGGCGAAAATTTGAAACTTTTTTGAATTTTCGCCATTTTACTTGTACCTGAGAAAAATCGGCGTACACTAGGGAACTGAAATGGAGGAATTTTCTGTGAGCAGCAAAAAAATAGGAAGTATTTTATCAATCATCATTGTATGTATTCTCGGAATAATTCTATTCGAAACAAAAGACCATGTTCATGCCGAAAAAAATTCGAATAATCCCTTACCGATCCCAGCGCCTGTAATTATGGTTCCTGGCACAAATGGAGATGTTGATCGATTTAACAGCCTGGTTGACTCCTTGAGAGAGACAGAAAAAGGCGTTGATGAAGTGAAAATAACGGTGAATAAAGATGATTCGATCACCTCATCTGGTCACTTTACTAAAGATACAAAACGACCGATCATTGCGATTGCATTTGAAGACGGATCTGACCCATCACTGCCCAAGCAATCTCGCTGGTTCCAAAAAGCGTTAGAGTATGCCGAAAAGCATTACACCTTTAATACCTATGATTATTTGGGTTACTCAAATGGCGGCTTGATCATCACCGGCTATTTGGAAAACGAACAAAAGGCTGATGATCCAGCTCTTTATCACTTAATCACACTAGGCTCACCATACAACGATACTTCTTGGGATTATAATGAAAACAGTTCGACCTTCACACAACCTAAAGCGAAGAGCGATCTGCTGACTTATTATTTGAAGAACAAAAAGAATATTCCAAAAAATATTACTGTCTATAATATCGCGGGCAATGTAGATAATCAGAACTCTGACATGACCGTTCCTTTGACCAGTGTACTTGCTGGGCGCATGATTTATGGCGATAGTGAAAAATATAAAGAGATCATCGTAGACGAGCAAGCTGATCATGGCTCGCTGATTGAGAATCCGAAAACCTTGAAGCTGATCAAGGAATATCTTTTTGAATCAGTAAAATAACGAATTAGGTTGACAAGCAAAGGTAGTTTTTCTATAATAGTTTTTGTTGCAAAACTACTGTCACAGTAGCTCAGCTGGATAGAGCATCCGCCTTCTAAGCGGACGGTCGGGGGTTCGAATCCCTCCTGTGATGTAAATAGAGTTTAGTATGGTTTATCCTTACTACGCTTGGCATAATAATCTGTTAGTTGACCTCTAAATCTGCTAACAGATTTTTTATTTTCTCTTAAAATCATCGAAATTCTCCATTTCTGCTAACACTTTTGCTAACACTCTTTTTGACCGTTTCATAAAAATCCTGTTAGATCAAATCAGATAGATCAGTTTCACTTTCTAAAGACAACAACTTTTCCTTTAAATCATCGGGCAGCGACTGAATGATATTAATTATTTTTAGATTCTGATCAATGTCTTTTTCAATAGTAGAATCAGCTTCATAAAAAGTTTGATTTAATTTTTCTGCATTGAGTCTTCTGTCCTCGTCAATGATGTGAGTATAGACTTCTGTGACCATATCTGCTTTTGAATGACCCGTATCTCCTTGAACACTTTTTATATCACCATTAGTCATTTTAAGCTTGTAGTTGGTGCTTAAGTGTCTTAAGCTGTGAAATTCCACCTTTGGTAAATCAAACTCCGTACAGAGCTTTTTAAGCCGTTTTCCAATTATTTTATTTTCAACAGGATCACCATCCTCATGAGATACCACTAACTCATGATTGCTATACTCAGACCCAAAAAAATCCTTTAATGATTCTTGTTTAGCTTTATGTTGAACTAGCATATTGGCAACAGTTTTAGGTAACCAGACGGTCCTACGACTAGATTCCGTTTTAGGCGTCATCAAAACTAAACTTGTTTTATTTTTCTTACTAGATGGAAATACCTTGATGATATCTTTTTCACGCAATTGCTCAATTGCAGCTTTAGATACTCTTGAAAGTTGCTTTTCAACAGTTAACCTAGCTGTTCCATTGTTAATTGACTGCTCATCTATAATAATGTTTTCCCAAGTTAATCCAAGTATTTCTCCAATTCTTAATGAACAAGCGAAAGCCAGGTGCATACACAATTTCAATAGATTATCATCAGTCTTCTCAATGGCAAATTTAAATGTATCAACTTCCCAAACTTTTCTTTCATACTTAGGAATTTTAGGAAGAACGGCCATTTTTGCAGGATTCGTTGAAGTAGACGGAAGATACTCCCATGCAATAGCTTGAGTAAGTGCAGAACGAATTAAATCATGAATTTTCTTGATATTTGCTGGCTGCAATAATTTCCCGTTAGAAGGACGATTACCAGAGGCTTCTTTAACATCTAACAGCTCGTTATAATACTTCGATAGTTTCCTAGTAGAAAGTTCATCAAGTTTGATTTCTCCGATTATAGGATCAATATAGTTATCGATTAAAGCTTTCTTATTTCTATACGTTGTAACCGACCAGTTAGCTTGTCCATAAATTTCAACATAGATTCCTATAAATTCACTAAATGAAATTCTTTCATCAGTCTCATCTTCAATGTGCAATAACCCTTGAGAAAACTCTTTTTCATCGGGAACTAAAACAGATCCATGTACTGACTGATAATACTCAACAAATTTCTTTCGTTTGTTCGCCTCTGCCTTAGAAGAAAATGAATCCCATTTTTGTTTGCGTTTCTCTTCTTCATTAATATAACTGTAAACTACAACTATTTTTTTACTTCTTGGTATAATTGATGCCATTATAAATCTCTCCTAGATAAACAATTAAGCATCAGCAATATTGTTTAACCACTGATCAAAAGATTTTTTTGAAATACGTATAATTCGACCAACCCTTACATGCCTAAAAAGATTTTCATGAACTAGAGAATAGGCAGACTTATTACTGATATCTAAAATCTCAGCAATTTCATTTATAGAGTAGGTCCTTTTTGTTTCTTGGTTGTTTTTTCCTATTTATATCCCTCCAATTACAGTTAGTTGATTATGATAGCCTTACCATTATATCAATATTTATTAAGTTAATCATCGAGTATTCGTCTTTGCAAAATACTAATTTCAAAAAGTTCGCAATAAGCTAGATATTTGAAAGTAAATAATTGGCAAAATTTCTTATCTGTTTGAACTTCTACATTTTTACTCTACTTGGTTTATTTACTTTTAAACTGCTCTAGGAAAAGCACATAGGATTCTAACCTCTCCTCAGTCTATGAGAGCCTTGCGGAAGTATCATTATATCTTGTCACCATCATTGCAATTTGATTTCCTAAATCAAATTTTGTGTTAGTTAGTATTTCGCTCAGCAATTTCATGGCGTAACTACACAATGGCTCTTGTGACAAAGAATGTAATTTAAAAGTATGATATTCAATTTTCAATGGACTAACGGCATTAATTTTGCCTTCACTAAGTA